>DASTGQ010000637.1:0-6284 GCA_035718985.1 Gemmatimonadaceae bacterium | reverse complement strand
GACAGTCCGGCGACGCGGCGTGCCGCGCTGCTGCTCAACATGACGCACGACTACGAGCATTACGGCAACGTCATCACGTACATGCGGATGAACGGGATGGTGCCGCCGTCGAGCCAGCCCGCGCCGTAGGGGACAGCGCGGCTAGAGCACGCCCCAGAAGTCGCGCGACACGTCGACGTTGAACGTCCATCGGCCGTGGCGCAGGCCGCGATCCACCTGCAGCCGGACGAGATCGTAGAACGGTTGCAGCGCGACACCCACGCTCGGGTACACACCGCTCGGATGATCCACGTCAAGCTCGTAGGCACGACGAATTGCGGTGGCCTGGACGAGTGGCGCAAGGGTCGCTTCGCCCGGCACGCGACCGAAGCGGCCGAGGTTCACCGCGGGAAACGGGACAGGCGTGCGCCACTCCACGCGCTGCGAGACGCCGCCGCGTGTCGCGAGCTCGTGAAAGCCGTACCCAGGCGCGCTGACCGGACCACCGAAGTACAGGAGCTCCTGCGGCGGAATCACGCCCGAACTGCCCACGGCGCCGCCGCTGGTGGTGAGCACGAGCCGGTTGCGGCCGATCGGGCGCTCGATGTCTACCGTGGCGAAGCCTCTGGCCACCGTGCTCGGGTCGATGGCAGCCGACGCATCGTCGGTCGTGAAATGCGTCACGCGGAATTGCGCCGAGGCGCGCAGCTCGGTGCCGAGGAACGAGAGCGCTGTGGGACGATCGGCGGCGAGCGAGAACCGGAGCGCGCGCAACGACATGGCCGGCAGCATGCGGGGGAACTCGCCCTCCGCCGGCACCGCGCGCAGGGCGAGCGGCCGCTGGCGTTCGAGCGAGGCATCGGCACGCCAGCGGAGGCCGAGCAGTCCGCGCACGTCGACGCCGAGGCCGACGTCGCGCACGCCATACGGATCGGTGTAGTCCGACGCGAACTCCTGGGCAGCCAGGGAGTTGACGACGCCCGAGCGCTCCTGGACGTCGCCGGCATCGCGGAAGTCGCTTTCGCCGAACAGCCGCACGCCGAACCGCGGCGACTGCCACTCGAGGGTCGCGCCCCCCTTCACCGCGCGGTCATCCACGCCATAGCGCGCGCGGCCGGCAACATCCCACCCGCGCCCGAAGCGCGACGCCGCGCCGCCGCCCACCGCCAGACCCTCGGCACGATCGAAGCGCACGAAGTCGGAAAGGCCTCCCGCCGAGAGCATGATCGACTGCGGGCGGCGCAGCGCCTGCGCGCGCACGAGTGCACGCGCCTCGGCCTGCACCTGCCGGATGTCGGCGTCCGTGACGGCGCGCACGTCGGGCGGGAGCGAATCCAGGATGCGTCCGGAGAAGTGGAAGGTGTCCTGCACCGCCTTCGGCGCGACGACGATCTCCGGGCCCCCAGCGAACATGGCGGGATTGAGCCCGACATTCACCTGGTAATCGCTGATCTCCCATCGGCCGCGGATGATGCCGCGGATGGGATAGTCGAGCCACGTCCCGCCGCGACGGATCTCGATCTCCTGCTTGCGCGGCAGCCAGAAGCGCGTGCCGATCAACCCGTTCTCGATGACGACGAAGAGGTCCTCGAGCGAATTGTCGAGGAAGGCGGCGCGCGTGAAGTTGAACGCCATGCGCACCACCTGCGCATCGTCGCGGTCGATGTATACGGCGCCGATGATGCGCGGCTGCCGGTCGTCCTTCGGGCGCACCTTCACCTGGTACAGCACGATGGTACGGCCGGGCAGGTTGAGCGGCAGCGAGTCGGTGATGGCGAAGTCGTAGACCTCGAGCCCCGTGGACGACAGCGGGTGCGGCACGTCGCGCACCTCGTCGCCCTCGCCGAGCCGGATGATGGCCGGAAAGTTGTTCTGGACGATGCCGAGGTGGTCGCGGTGGTACGAGATGTCGGTGGGGAGGAGAAGGGTGTCGCGACGCCCGACGATGTGCTGCTTGCTCAGGTTGGGCGCGAGCCAATACACTTCGTCCACGAGCTCGTCAGCCTTCACCACCTTGGGCGGCTCGGCGAGCCCTTCGCCGACCTGGGCGAGGAAGGTGACGTAGCCGTGCGCGATGGCCTTGTAGTCCTTGAGCCCGGTGTCGGCGAGCTGCTGGACGCGGCGCGCCGTGGCACGTTCGACGAGCTCACGGGCGCGCGGCTCGTTCCACCGTTGCGCGCGAAGTGACGCTGGCGCAATAAGGAGCGCGAGAGCGCAGGCGGACGTCAGCAGGGCGGACGAGCGAGACATGCCGAAAGCTCGCCGGCGCCCACGTCCCGGACAAGCACGAGAGCACTGCACAGCACATCATGAGCTTCGAGTCGTTCCGCGCCCGCGCGCGCGCCAATCATCTCGTGCCCGTCTGGCGGGAGACGCTGCTGGACACCGACACGCCGGTAACCGCGTTCGCCAAGCTGCGCGCGGGCGGCGGCCCATTCGCCTTCCTGCTGGAGAGTGCGCCTGCCGGCGGCGAGACGTGGGCGCGCTACACCTTCCTCGGCGCCGAGCCGCGGGGCGCGTGGCGGCTGCGCGACGGTGTGGTGGACGAGTGGACGCCGGCCAGGGGATGGCACGGTGCCCACACGCCCGCCGATCCGCTGGAGCACCTGAACGCCCGGCTGCGCGCGCAGCCGCCGGTGGAGGTGCCCGAGCTTGGCGGCTTCTGGAGCGGCGCGGTGGGATTCTTCGGCTACGACACCGTGCGGCTCATCGAGCGGCTGCCATCGCCACCACCGCGCGGCGACTCGGCACCGGACGGCCTGTTCGTGTTCACCGACGCGCTCGTCATCATCGACAACCTGCGTTCGCAGGCGCGCGTCGTGGTGGGCGCACCGGTCGGCGACGACACGAGCGACGCGGCGCTCCGGCGCGGTTACGACGAGGCCCTGTCGACGATCGAACGAACGATCACGAAGCTCCGGGCTCCCAACCCGCTGGCGCCACTCGATCTCCGTTCCGATGCCGCGGCGGCGCGGGGCGAGTCGTCGTACTCGCGCGAGAAGTTCATCGCCGACGTGGCGCGCATCAAGGAATACATCGCCGCCGGCGACGCCTTCCAGGTGCTGCTGGCACGGCGCATCCGCGTGCCGCACGACTTTCCCTCCGATGCGCTGTACCGCGCGCTTCGGGCGCTCAATCCGTCGCCGTACATGTTCCACCTCGTGCTCGACGGGCTCGAGCTGGTGGGCAGCTCACCGGAACTGCTCGTGCGCGTGGACGGCGGCCGCGTGACGGTGCGGCCGATCGCCGGCACGCGGCCTCGCGGCGCAACGCCCGACGCCGACGCGGCGATGGTGGACGAGCTGCGCCACGACGAGAAGGAGCGCGCCGAGCACGTGATGCTCGTGGACCTGGGCCGCAACGACGTAGGACGCATCGCGGAGTACGGGAGCGTGGAGGTCACCGAGTTCATGATCGTGGAGCGCTACTCGCACGTTTTTCACCTCGTGAGCCAGGTGGAAGGCCGGCTGCGGCACGAGCTGGACGCCATCGACGCGCTGAAGGCGTCGTTCCCCGCCGGCACCATGACCGGCGCGCCGAAGGTACGGGCGATGGAGATCATCGACGAGCTGGAGCCGGAGCGCCGCGGGCCGTACGCTGGCGCGGTGGGGTACATCGCTGCTGGCGGCGAGCGCATGGACCTCGCCATCACCATCCGCACGTGCGTGATCGCCGATGGCGTGGCGTCGGTTCAGGCGGGTGCGGGAATCGTTCAGGATTCCGTGCCGGCTTCGGAGTGGGCGGAGACGGAGAACAAGGCGCGCGCGATGCTCACGGCGATCGGGCGGGTGCGCCAGGCGCTCGGCACTGGATGAGCTCCGCCGCGGCCTCGGGAGCGCCGATGACGGTCGCGGTGGAGTGCTCGCGATTGCCAGGTGATGCTCGCGGCATCGGGCGGTACGTGCGCGCGGTGCTGCCGAGGCTCCTCGAGCAGCGACCCGGGCTGCGGCTGGTGCCGTTCGCGCGACGGCGGTCCCAGCTTCCTGCGCTCGCGGAGACGCTCGGCGCGCTCGGCATCGTCGGAGAGCGCGTGATGCCACGGCTCTTCACCGAGATTGGCCGCCACGACGCCGACCTGTTCTGGTATCCGTGGAACATCGCGCGGCCAGCACCGCAACGGGGTGTGGTGGTGGTGGCCACGGTCCACGACGCCGCGCCGCTCGCGTTTCCCGATCCGCGATGGGCCAAGTGGTGGCAGAATCGCCGCTGGCGCCGCTTGTACGCGGCGACCGCCAGGCGCGCCAACGTCATCATCACCGACGCAACGTTCACCGCCGCCGAACTCGATCGTATGCTCGCAGTCGCGGCGGAGCGAATTCGCGTCGTGCCGCTCGCCGCAGATGACGTCCGCGTCCCGCCGCCGGAGCGCGATTCGGACGCGCTGGCCCGGCTCGGCGTGAGCGGGCCGTACGTGCTGGCCGTGAGCGCGCAAGACCGCCGGAAGAATCTCGCCCTCCTCGAGCGGGCGATGCATCACGTGGCGGACATCCTGCCGCACGCGCGACTCGTGACGGTCGGAGCTCATCCCGCCGGCCAACCGGAGCTCGTGCCGGCATGGTGGCACCCGGTCGGCTTCGTCAGCGACGACGACCTCGTTTCGCTCTATCGCGGCGCACGAGCACTCGTCGTCCCCTCGCTCTACGAAGGGTTCGGCCTGCCCGTGCTCGAGGCGATGCAGGTGGGCACGCCGGTGATCTGCGCCCGCACGTCATCGCTGCCGTGGGTCGGTGGCAGCGCGGCGCGGTACGTGAGCCCCACCGACGACGGAGAGCTCGCGCTCGCCATTGCCGACCTGCTCACCGATGATGACGCATATCACACTGCGCGGCGGGCGGGACTGGAGCAGGCCGCCCGGTTCTCCTGGGACGAAACGGCCCACCTCACCCTCGCCGCCTTCGACGCCGCACTCGGCCGCTAGGCAGCCTTCGTCGCGCGAGGCATATTCACTCGTCATGCCCCTCCGTCTCGTCAGCCCGGACGGCACGAAGACGTACGATCTCCGCGACGGCGTGCCCCTGATCGTGGGCCGCGCGCCGACCTGCGACCTCCCTGTCTTCGATCCGACCATCTCCCGCCGCCACGCCGAGCTCAGCTCGGACGGCGGGAGCGTGGTCGTGCGCGACCTCGGTTCGAGCAACGGCACGTTCGTGAACGGCATCCGGACGAGCAACGCCCTGCTTGCCGTGGACGACACCGTGGCGTTCGGCAAGGTGTCGTTCCGGCTCGCGGCCTATGCCGCGCCCACACCGAGCTCGTCGCTCGCGGGCATCTCGAGGCCGCTTGCCGGGGCGACGATCATCCGGCAGATCCCGATGCCCGAGGCTCGCGCGGGTGTCGTGGCTTCGCGCACCCCGGCGAAGGACAAGAGCCAGGAGAAGCTGGCCACGCTGCTCGAGGTGTCCAAGGGACTCACGCGCGCCGTGGACGTGGACACGATCCTCGCCAAGATCGTGGGCTACGCCTACCAGACGCTGGACGTGGACCGCGTGGCGATTCTCCTGCTCGACGACGCCGGCGAGCTCGTGCCGAAGATCGCGCGTGACCGGCGCGGCGCCGACGCGCCGCGCACCGTGCCGCAATCCATCGCGCGCCAGGCGATCCAGGAGAAGTCGGCGCTCCTGACCGACAACGCCGGCGAGGACGAACGTTTCGGTGGCGACTCCATCGTCATGCAGCAGGTGCGATCCGCCATCTGCGCGCCGCTCATCGGCAGCGAGGACCGCGTGCTCGGCGTGCTGTACGTCGACAATCCCAGCATGGCGCACCAGTTCAGCGACGACGACCTGGAGTTCCTCGTCGCGTTCGCCGGCATCGCGGCCGTGGCCATCGAGAACTCGCAGTTCGCCGAGCGGATCCGACGCGAGGCGCTCGTGCGCAGCAACTTCGAGCGCTACTTCGCCCCGCAGCTCGCCGAGCGGATCGCCGACTCGGCTGAGGCGACCAAGCTCGGTGGCGACAAGCGCCCGGTGGCCGTGCTGTTCAGCGACATCCGCGGCTTCACGCCGCTGTCCGAGTCCATGAACCCGGACGAGATCGCGACACTGCTCACCGAGTACTTCACCGAGATGGTGGAGTGCGTGTTCCGCCACGGCGGCATGCTCGACAAGTTCATCGGCGACGCCGTGATGGCGCAGTGGGGCGCGCCGCTGGGCAACCCCGATGACGCCGATCGCGCGCTCAAGGCGGCAATCGACATGATGGTGGCGCTCGGGGAGCTCAACACGCGCTGGGCAGCACAGGGCCGGCCGACGCTCGAGATCGGGATCGGCCTCAACTACGGTGAGGCGTTCGCCGGCAACATCGGC
>DASTGQ010000636.1:0-2003 GCA_035718985.1 Gemmatimonadaceae bacterium | reverse complement strand
ACGGGGACGTGAACCCGCTGATGCGGCACGCGAGCGCGATCGCCGACAACGTGAACTACATCACGACGTCGGTGCGGGCGGACGTGCAGCAGGTGAACGCCACGATCGCCGCCGCGAACCAGCGGCTCCAGCAGGCCGTTTCGCTGACGGAGCAGCGCCTGAACGAGTTCAACGCGCTGCTGGAAGTAGTGCAGCACGAAGCGGAGACGATGTTCGTGGCGACGGCATCCACGGTGCGCGGCGTGCGCACGGGAGCGGCCGCGCTTCACCATGAGGACGACGAGGAGCTGGCGCCAGCGCGACGGCTTCCGGCGTCAGAGGAGCTCGATGATGGCGACGACGATTCCGATGCGATCGAAGCGGGGCCCACGCGTCCGCGAGTCCGGCCCCGTGGCCGTGGATGGGCGTGAGGCGCAGTACGACCTGCTCACCGCCGCGCTCATCGGCGCCGCGATCGGCGCCACCGCAACACTCCTGCTGCGACGCGGGCCTTCGGGGCAGCGGCCGGTGGCGCCGATCGTACGCGGCGCGAAGTGGGCTGGACGCGGGGCGATCATCGCCGGTGGTCGCGGGGCCAAGTGGGCCAAGTCGCACGGCGAGGACCTGCTCGAGCGGATACCGACCGACGAGATCGAGGAGAACGTGCGGGAGTCAGTCAGCGAGGCGCGGGACCGGATCGACGGCTTCGTGCGGTCCGAGCTGGACGACCTGCGACGCGCCCTCCGCAAGCAGCGCAAGCGCCTCGGCATCTGACCGCCTGATGGCCCTGGCCGTCCGCGCCGGCGCGATCGGCGCGGCGGCACTGCTGCTCCTCGTGCTGCTGCCGGCGACGGCACACGCGTGGACGCCGGGGACCCACGTCTATCTCGGCGAAGCGGTGCTGCGCTCGCTGGGATCATTGCCGGCAGCGATCGCGGATCTGCTCCGCGCCTTCCCGTACGATTTCCTGTACGGGTCCATCGCCGCCGACACGAGCATGGCGAAGAAGTACGTGCCCACGGGTCGACACTGTCATTCGTGGACGGTCGGATTCGAGATCCATGACGCCGCGCACGACGACCCGACGCGGGCCTTCGCGTACGGATATCTCTCCCACCTCGCCGCGGACGCCATCGCGCACAACCACTTCGTGCCGATGCAGCTGGCGGTGACGGCGAGCACGTCGTCGGTGGGACACAGCTACTGGGAGAGCCGGTTCGAGACACATCTCGGCCCGGCGTGCGCACGGCGGGCTCGCGACGTGATCCTGCTCGACCACTCGAAGGCCGACGCGCTCCTGGACCGCATTCTCAGCCCGACGATCTTCAGCACCCAGACCAACCGGCGCATCTTCCGCGGGATGGTGCATGCGGCGGACAACGAGGGATGGCAGCGCATCTTCGCGCTGATGACCGAGAACAGCCGCTGGGATCTTCCCGACCAGCACGTCGCGCGGTACGTGGATCGATCGTACGACATGATCATGGACCTGCTGGTGCGCCTCGACCGGTCAGCGCCCTACGAGCTGGATCCATCCGGCGATGAGGCACTGCGCCTGGCCAAGCAGGTCCGCCGTGACGCGCTGCGAGCCGGGGGGCCGGAGCGAGTACACGAAGAGGCGCAGCGACACTTCGCGCTACCGGAGCGCGAGCTCGGCTACGCTCGCGCGGTGGGCAGCCCCCTCTACCTACCAAGCCGCTCTGCGAGCAGCTGATTGAGGCGGCGCGGATCGGCGCGCCCCTTCGACTTCTTCATCACCGCGCCGATCAGCACGCCCTGCAGCTTGCGCTCGCCGTTGCGGAAACGCTCGGCCTCGGTGGGCATCTCGGCCACGACTTCGTCGAGCCAGCGCGACAGCTGCGCGTCATCGTCCACCTTCACGAGCCCCTCGCGTTCGGCGATCTGTGCCGGCGGGTCGCCAGTGGCGACCATGCGCGCGAAGATCTGCTTGGCGGCCGTATGGCTGACCACTCCGTCGCGCACGAGGTTCAACAGCTCGGCCAGGTCGTGGGGACGGACGCGAA
>DASTGQ010000635.1:0-2153 GCA_035718985.1 Gemmatimonadaceae bacterium | reverse complement strand
CGCGGCTGTGCAGGCGCTCGGCCGGCCCCTGCGCCTCGAAGATGCGCGCGTACTCGGCGGTGACCGTGAAGCGGCGCACGCGCCAGCGCAGCCGGCTCAACAGGGATTTGTACTCGCGCTCGACGAGCGGGCTGCCGCGGTCGTGGTCCCAGCCCGCGCCGACGGACACCTCCACGTCGCCCGGCAGCCGCGACCAGAACCGCGCGTCGTAGTGCGTCTGCGTCACGTCGTGCTCCGGCGTGAGCGGGTATTCGAGCTTCTGGCGCCGTCCTCCCACGTGGATGCCCGAGCGCGAGATCCACGGCAGGGCGACGTCGGCATACGCCTCGAATGTCGTGCGCTTGTAGGGCGCGATCACCTCGCGGCGGTCTTCCCATTCCGCGAGGCCCCCGACGGTGGCGTCGACCAGGAGCGACAGCGGCACGTCCGCGCGCGTGCCATAGAGGACCGTGCGCGCGGGATTCAACGGGCTGCTCGGCGTGCCCGACTGCAATCGCAGCGACGAATCGGACCACCTCGCGTACAGGCTGTAGATGCTGCTGATGCGCCAGGAGAGGTCCGCCGAATTGTCGAACTGGTTGACCGCATACGTGCCGCCGACGTCGAAATCGTAGTCGACGAGCACCTCCTGGCCGTCGACGATGTTGCCGCCGACGAGGCGCCGGATGCGCGTGTTCACGCCCACCACGTCCAGCGCGTAGTCGATGCCCTCGGTGTAGGTCTGGCTGCGCTGCACGTTCATGACCACGATCGAGGGCGCGGCGATCAGCGAATTCTGCAGCGTGCGGAACACGCTGTCCGCGAGCGTGACGCGCTCGCCGAGCACGTGACCGATCGTGCCGGCCGTGCGCTGGTCGCGGTTGCGAAACGAGGTGCGCACGCTGCCCGTGAGCTCGCCCAGCGGCAGGGCGATGCGATGGCTCGCCGAGCCGGCGATCGTCGCCTGGTCCGAGGAAAGCGCCGTCCCGCGCGTGGTCATCGCGTCCGCGTTCAGCGTCGCGCTCGTCATGGGCGTGGGCTGGTACGTGAGGCCACCGGTCACGGATTGGACCGTCGAGGTGAGCGAGCCCGACTCTGAGCTTTGCCTCGTGGAATCGTACTGGTATTGCGCATTGCTCTGCAGCGTCTCCGAATGCCGCCCGCGGAAATCGAGCGTCGCCCTCCATTGGCGCGTGTCGAAGTCGGACCCGACGCCCGTCGATGTCTGGAGCGTGTTCGCGAAAAGCACCCCGAAGACGTCGTACTGCTTCGCCTCGCCGAACACGAGGTGCGTATCGAGCTGCGCGCGCCCGGCGTCCGTGCGGCTGGGATGGATCGGGATGCCGACGCTGCCGCTCATCGAGTCGGTGCGCGTGGCCTGGTAATGGAAGTGCATGTCGCCCCGACCGGCGATCTCGCGCTCGGCCCTCACGTTGAAATCGTCGATGCGATCCTCGACGACCTGCTCGGTGCCCGTGCCGCGGAGCTCCTGGCGGTTCGCCGAAATGGTGAGGGGGATGGGCGTCACCGGCGCGTAGACCGACGCACTGCCACCGTAGCGGGTGTTCTGCAGCAGCAGGCTCTGCGCGGGACCCACCGGCTGGCTGTCGTTGGTGCGCTCGTAGGACAGCTCGCCGCGATACGGCTTCTCGGCGAGGAAACGCCCGCGCAGGAGGAGGTTGTAGTTCGTGTCGCGGGTGGTGGTCGTGTTCCCGTCGGTCGTGAAGCCGTTCACGTCGTAGACCGGTCCCGCGCCCATCTCGAGCGCCACGAGCTTCGGGTGGTAGGCGTAGCCGCGCGCGAGGACGAACAGCTCCGTCCTGAGGTTCGAGAGCGTCTGGCGCAGGCGCGAGCGATCGCCCGTGTCCGCGCCCTCGGTCCCCGGCGCGACGCGCGTGGTGACGTCGTTGGTGTCGCGCCAGTAGCGCGTGCCGAACAGCCCCTCGAGCGACGTGATGCGGAAGGCGGCGATCCGGTCGGCCTCGTCGGTCGAGGGCGGCGGGGGCGCCCACCACTGCGCATACGACACGCCACGCAGCGCGGCGAGCATCGACAGCGCGACCATCGAGCGAAGCGCCCTGCCCCTACGCTGCTTCTGGCGACGCACCCGGCGTCATCCGCGTGGGGGTGCGCCGGCGGGCGGATCGGCGGGATAGGCCACGCCCTGCATCCGT
>DASTGQ010000634.1:0-2226 GCA_035718985.1 Gemmatimonadaceae bacterium | reverse complement strand
AATGCGTTCCCTCGCATCGCGGGAGGTTCCATGCGCACGGCACCACGTATGACCATGCTCGCCACCCTCGTTCTGGCCGCCGGATGCTCGCGGGGCATCCAGGTGCAGACGATGGCGGCGCCCGAAGCGGCCTTTGCCGGCATGCACGCCTTCAGCATGCTCGCCCCGGCCGCCCGACGGCCCGGTGAGCCTGCCGCGCCGGCCGACGACCCGATGATCAACAACTCGATCGCCAATCGCGCGTTGCGCGCGGAGATCGTGAAGGCATTCACCGACCGCGGATACGTCGAAACGAGCCGCAACCCGGACTTCGAGGTGGCCTTCTACGCCTCGGCGCGCGAACGGCTCGACGTCTCCGCGTGGGACTACGGCTATCCGTTCCTGCCGGGGTGGGTGCGGCCGCTGCCGCCCACGATGACGACGTACACGGAAGGCACGCTCATCGTCGACGTCCTGCGCCCGGGCGACCGGATGCTTCTCTGGCGCGGGCACGCGCACACCGATCTCACGGAGAATCCGATGAAGAACGTGGACCGCCTGGGCGACGCGGCGCGCGCCATCGTCGGCAAGTTCCCGCGCTCCACCGTGGTGAACGTGGCTGCGCACCCCTGACGGTGGAGCACGGCGCGATCATGACCGCTACCTGGACTGAGCCTCCGCTTGCCGCGGCGATGACGAACGAGCCGATCGCGGCGAAGCTGGAACAGGTCGCCGCACTGCTGGAGGAGCAGGAGGCCAACCCATTCCGGGTGCACGCATGGCGGGCGGCAGCCGGGACGGTGCGAGCGCTCGAACGGCCGGTGCTCGACATCCTGCAGGACGAAGGGATCGAAGGGATCGATCGCCAGCCGGGAATCGGGCCCGTGCTGGCCCGTGCCATCCGGGAGCTCGCCGAGCGGGGCCGGCTTGGCATGCTCGACCGGTTGCGTGGGGAAGCCGAGTGCCGGACGCCGTCGCGGCCGCGGGGCGCATCGACCCCGCGCCGGTACGTGCCGGCGGAAAAGCCATCGGTCTCCGAGCTTCTCGACGTGGACCGGGAATACCGCGAGCGCGCAGCGGCGGGCACGCTGCCACTCATCACGCCACGCCGGTTCAATCCTCGCGAGGAGCGGTGGCTGCCAGTGCTCCACTGCGTGCGCGGTGATCGTCACTACACGGTGCTCTTCTCCAACACGGCGCTCGCGCACCGGATCGGCCGGACGCACGACTGGGCGGTGATCTACTACGACGGCCGCGACGCCGAGCACCGGGCCACCGTCGTCACGGCCACGAAGGGACCCCTCGCGGGGCGGCGCGTCGTGCGCGGTCGCGAGCACGATTGCATCGCGCACTACAGGGTCTCCACGGCGGCGTGAGGGAGCGTCCGCCGCCGGCGTGCGGCACCAGCGGGGGCACTCGGTGGCGACGCGGCGCTATGTTTGTCGCGCATGCGCCGCCTCCCTCCGCTCGCCTCGCTCGTCGTCCTCGCCGCACTTGCCGCACTTGCCGCACTTGCCGCATGTCAGCGCGCGCCCGCGCCACCGAGCGGTGGCTCGGTGCTCCGCTGGGGCGGCGACGCGGAGGGTGGTGCACCATTCGTCGAGGCCGACCCCGCTGATCCGTCGAAGGTGCGCGGCTTCGACGTGGACATCGCGGGCATGATCGCGCGTGGACTCGGCCGGCGACCGCAGTTCGTGCAGGTAGCGTGGGCTTCGATAGAGCAGTCGGTGGAGCGCGGCGACTTCGACCTCGGCATGTCTGGGGTGGAGGACCGCGCCGACCTGCACGAGCGCCACGCCGTGAGCATTCCGTACTACGAGTTCCGCGAGGTGCTCGCCGTGCGGCCCGCGGACTCGGCGCGGTTCCGGACGCTGGACGACCTCGCCGGCCATCGCGTCGGGACGCTCGGCGGCACGGGTGCGTATCGCATCCTCCTCGATGCGAGCGCGAAAAACGGCGTCATGCCCATTTCCTACGACGACGACGTCCATCCCTACGAGGACCTCGTGTCCGGCCGGCTGGATGCGGTGCTGCTGGACAACATCATCGCCGAGCGATCGCTCCGTCGCACGGGTGGCTTCATCATCCAGCCTGTGCCCGTGGCGGTGGGACACTACGTGGTGCTGATGGCGCACGGCCGCACCGCGCTGCGCGACAGTGTCAATGCCATCCTGCTCGCTCGCATGCGCGACGGCTCGCTGGAGAGGACATTCCGCAGCTGGAAGGCGTGGAACGCCGCCGAGTCCA
>DASTGQ010000633.1:0-6436 GCA_035718985.1 Gemmatimonadaceae bacterium | reverse complement strand
CGACTTCAAGGCGAAGAACAAGTGCGACCGCGTCGTCATCGTGTGGTGCGCGTCGACCGAGATCTACATCAAGGCGGGTCCGCAGCACGCCACGCTCGAGCAGTTCGAGCGCGCGATGGAGAACAACGACGAGGCCATTGCCCCGTCCATGCTGTACGCCTACGCGGCGATCATGGAGGGTGTGCCCTTCTGCAACGGCGCTCCGAATCTCTCGGTGGACATCCCGGCCCTCGTGCAGCTCGCCAACGAGCGTGGCGTGCCGATCTCGGGGAAGGACTTCAAGACGGGCCAGACGTGGATGAAGACGATCATCGCGCCGGGCATCAAGGCGCGCATGCTCGGCCTCGCCGGCTGGTACTCGACGAACATCCTCGGCAATCGCGACGGCGAGGTGCTGGACGATCCGGCCTCCTTCAAGACGAAGGAGGAGTCGAAGCTCTCCGTGCTGCACACCATCCTGCAGCCGGAGAACTATCCGGACCTCTACAAGGGCTTCTCCCACGTCGTCCGCATCAACTACTACCCGCCGCGCGGCGACAACAAGGAAGGCTGGGACAACATCGACATCGTCGGGTGGATGGGGTACCCGATGCAGATCAAGGTCAACTTCCTCTGCCGCGATTCGATTCTCGCCGCTCCGCTCGTGCTCGACCTCGCGCTATTCAGTGACTTCGCGCAGCGCGCCGGCATGAAGGGCATCCAGGAGTGGCTCTCGTTCTACTACAAGAGCCCGATGACGGCAGCAGGCCTCCAGCCCGAACACGACCTCTTCATCCAGCAGACGAAGCTCAAGAACACGCTTCGGCACCTGATGGGCGAGGAGCAGATCACTCACCTCGGGCTCGAGTACTACCAGTCGTGACGCGTCGTCCGGGGTGGTGGGCCGCCGGGGTGGCGGCGTCGCTGGCGGTCTCGGTGAGCTGCGGCCCACCGAGTCGCCCGCAGCTGCGGCAGTGCAGCCAGAGCTACTGCTACACCATCACCTCGGATCCCGTCCCGCCGCGCGCGCGCGAGGACGTGATGTACACCATCGTGGTGAAGGACCGGAAGTCGGATCAGCCCATCGAGACCGGCGAGGGACGCATCTTCGCCAATACGCGCGAGATGGCGCGCACCTATGACGGGTTCGTCAAGGCGCCGCAGATCGGTACGTACTCGGCTCGACTCAACTACGTGACGTCGGGCCAGTGGGCGGTCGGTATCCAGTTCCATAGCGATTCCACCAAGCCGCTCGAGAAGACGGAGTGGATGCAGGACGTACTTCCGGAGCGGAACGGCATTCCCTGAGATGCGCCACTTCTTTCGCAGCCACACCCAGCCCGCGGACATCCTCGTCCACGCGGACCGTTTCTTCCCCGAGCTCGGCCTCACCGCCGTCACCACTACCGCTCGCACGCGGACCTTCAGCGGCCCACTCGGCGCGATGAAGCTCAGTGCGCGGGCCGAAGGCGGACACTACACCTTCATCGAGGCAGTCACCGACCAGGTCGGCGAGAGCCGGCTCGATCGCAACGTGAAGCGGTTCTTCGTCGAGCTGCATCGCGCCGCGGACCCGACGCACGCTCCCGAAGCGTCCTACTGATGGCGCGATCGGCCACGTCGCGCGGAGGTGGTCACCGCGCGTCGAGTGCGGCGGCGACGTCCGCGGCGCCGGAAAGCGACGTCTCCCTCACGCGCGAACAGCGCCTCGAGCTGTACTACTGGATGCGGCTCACCCGCTCGCTCGAGGAGCGGCTGGTCAACCTGTATCGCCAGACCAAGGTCGTAGGCGGTCTCTTTCGCTCCCTCGGCCAGGAAGCGGACGCCGTGGGCAGCGCGTACGCCTTGCGGAAAGGCGACATCCTGTCACCTCTCATCCGCAATCTCGGCTCGATGCTGGTGCAGGGCGCTTCGCCCGTCGAGATCCTCAAGCAGTATATGGCGAAGGGCGATTCACCGACTCGCGGCCGCGAGCTCAACATCCATTTCGGCGACACGGAGCGCGGCTTCATCGGGCAGATCTCGCCCCTGGGCGACATGGTCCCCGTGATGGCTGGCGTTACCCTGACGTTCAGGATGCGCGATGAGGATCGCGTCGGCCTCGTCTACGTCGGCGACGGCGCCACTTCCACGGGCGCCTTCCACGAAGGCATCAACTTCGCCGCGGTCCAGCGCTGCCCGCTCGTAGTCGTCATCGAGAGCAACGGGTACGCGTATTCCACGCCGACCTCGAAGCAGACCCTCGCGCGGCAGATGGTGGACAAGGCGCTCGGGTACGGGATTCCCGGCGAGCGGGCCGACGGCAACGACGTCATCGCGACCTACGAGGCGACGAAGCGTGCCGTGGACCGCGCTCGGCGCGGCGGCGGCACATCGATCGTGGAGCTGGTGACGTATCGCCGGAAGGGCCATGCCGAGCACGACAACCAGTCGTACGTGCCGGCGGGCGAGATCGAACGGTGGGCCACGGAGAACGACCCGATCACGCGCTATCTCGCTCGTCTCGCCGCGGAAGGCGTGCGCGACGACGAGATCACGGCGATCGACGAACGCGTGCATCGCGAGGTCGACGAGGCGACCGACATCGCCGAGCGCTCTGGCGTTCCGGAGCCCCTCGACGCGCTCGAGGGAGTGTACGCCGATCCGCCGGCGGCCGAGGTGCTGTGGTTCCGGGAGGGCAAGCGCGCAGCCGTGGACGTCAACGAGCGGCCGGCCGGGTGGGGCACGTTCGACACGCCGGCGAAGGGAGCCGACTGATGGCCGAGATCACGTATCTCGAGGCGATCCGCGAGGCGCTCTTCGAGGAAATGGAACGCGATCCGAACGTCTTCATGATCGGCGAGGACATCGGCGCCTACGGCGGCGCCTTCAAGGTCACGGAGGGGCTGCAGGCGAAGTACGGCGAAGCACGCGTGATCGACTCACCGATCTCGGAGATCGGCATCGTGGGCGCGGCCGCAGGCGCCGCGCACATGGGCATGCGGCCGGTGGTGGAGATGCAGTTCATCGACTTCATCGCCAACGCGTACGACATGCTCACCAATTACGTGGCGACAGCGCGCTATCGCGCCTTCCTCCCGACGCCCATGGTGGTGCGTGGGCCGAGCGGGGGCTACGTGCGCGGCGGGCCCTTCCACTCCCAGAATCCGGAAGCGGGGTTCATCCACACGCCGGGGCTCAAGGTGGTGTATCCGAGCACCGCGGAGGACGCGAAGGGACTGATGAAGGCGGCCATTCGCGATGACGACTGCGTGCTCTTCTTCGAGCACAAGTACCTCTACCGTCGGGTGAAGGGCGAGATGCCGTCCGGCGACCACGTCGTGCCGATCGGCAAGGCGCGCGTTGCGCGCGAGGGCCGCGACCTGTCGATCATCACCTACGCGGCCACGGTCTACAAGGCGCTCGAAGCCGCTGAGCAGCTGGAGCAGGAAGATGGGCTCTCGGTTGAAGTGCTCGACCTCCGCACGCTGGCGCCGCTCGACGACGAGGCTATTATCGCCACGGTGAAGAAGACCAACCGGGTGCTCGTGGTGCATGAAGACACCCGCACGGGCGGCATCGCGGGGGAGATCACGGCGCGGATCAACGAACGGTGCTTCGCGTGGCTCGACGCGCCCGTGCTGCGCGTGACGGCGCACGACGTGCCGTTGCCCTACGCGCCGTCGCTGGAGGACTTCGTCCTGCCCCAGACGTCGGACGTCGTGCTGGCGGCGCGCCGACTGGCGGCGTACTGACCGTGCGCGACACCGATAACCTCGGTCCGGCAGCGGCGGGGGAGACGTCGAGTGGCATCTGGCCTTATCTTGGGGTCGGATGCATGACTACGATCGTGGGCTTCTTCGCTTCGGCAATGATCGCCGTGCTGATCGCCAAGATCGTCGGGCACTTTCAGGGGTGCGCGGCCGAAGCCGAGACCGGCGCACCGTGCAACTGGTTCATGTATGCGGTGTGTGGGGGCGTCCTCGGCATGATCGCCCTCCCCACCGTGGTGATCGTGCGGATGCGAAAGGCACGCGCCGCTTCCCGGAACTCCAGGTAACAGGAGACTGCAGTGGCTCGCGTTGACGTGGTCATGCCCCAGATGGGCGAGTCGATCGCCGAGGGGACGCTGTCGAAGTGGCTGAAGAAGATCGGTGATCAGGTCAAGCGCGACGAGCCGATCTTCGAGATCTCCACTGACAAGGTGGACGCGGAGATTCCCGCGCCCACCGCTGGCGTGCTGGCGGAAATCCTCGTCACCGAAGGACAGACCGTGCCGGTGCAGACGCTCGTGGCGCGCATCGAGACGGAGAAGGGGGCAGCCATCGCACCTGGCGGCGCGCCCGCGCCCGCCACCGCCCGGGCGTCGGCTCCGAGCGCCTCGGCTGCGGAGTCTGCCGGAGCGGGAGCCATGCCCGCGAACCGGGTTCCGGCTGCGTCGTCGGCTGCCGGGACGCGTTCCCCGGCGCCGCTGTCCAGCACGGCTGGGCCGAGCGGGAACGGCCTCGAGCAACGCCTGCGCACCAAGTCGTCGCCGCTCGTGCGCAAGATGGCCGCCGAGCACGGCGTGGAGCTGGCAGCGATGCAGGGATCGGGGATTCACGGCCGCGTGACGCGCCGTGACTTCGAGCAGTTCCTCGCCTCCGGCGCACCGGCGCCTGCAGCGCAGCGCCCCTCGATGCATGCGCCTTCGGGCGCCGTGCAGCAGGGGCCCGCGCCCGAGCCCTGGCCCGGTGACCGCGTGGAGACGATGTCCAAGATCCGTGCGCTCACCAGCGAGCACATGGTGGCCTCCCGCCGCACCAACGCGCACGTCACGTCGTTCTTCGAGATCGACCTTACGCGCATCGCGCGTATCCGGCACAAGCATCGCGCGGCCTTCGAGGCGCAGACCGGGCAGAAACTCACCTTCCTTCCCTTCATCATCAAGGCGGTGGTGGACACGCTGAAGCAGTTCCCCATCCTCAATTCGACCGTCTCGGGGAACAGCATCATCTACCGCAAGCAGTACAACGTCGGGATCGCCGTGGCCCTCGACTGGGGGCTCATCGTTCCGGTGATCAAGGGTGCCGACGACCTCTCGCTCTCCGGCCTGACGCGCTCGCTCAACGATCTCGCCGATCGCGCGCGCACCAAGAAGCTCAAGCCGGAAGAAGTGCAGGGCGCCACGTTCACCATCACCAATCCCGGCGTGTTCGGCTCGCTGATGGGGACGCCGATCATCCCACTCGGGACCTCCGCCATCCTGGGTCTCGGCGCGATCGAGAAGCGTCCCAAGGTGTTGACTGGAGCGGACGGCGAAGACACGATCGCCATCCGGACGTGCGCCTACTTCTCACTGTCCTTCGATCATCGCATCGTGGACGGCGCCGACGCCGACAAGTTCCTCGCGACCCTGAAGAAGACGCTGGAGGCGTTCCCTGAGGCGGCGATCTAAGATGGGCCGGGCCCTGACGATCCAGCGCACGCTGGTGACCCCGCCCGAACGCGAGAAGTTCGCCCAGAAGCTGCAGCGGACGCATGCGTACTATGCGTCGGCCGGCTGCCGCTACACCGTCTTCGAGGAGGCCGGGCTTCCCGGCGCCTTCCTCGAATTCTTCGAGGCCCCCGACGCGGCCACGCTCGCGCGGGCGCATGCGTCGGCTCCCGACCGGGTACTCGACCCGACGCGCATCTATCACGAAGTGGAGCTGCCGTAGCATGCCGACACGTTCGATCAACCAGGATGGCCGCACCTGGAAGGTGTATCCGTCCGGCCGAGTCACCCAGATGGACCGCGATGAGTTCGCGATCCTGTTCGTCTCCGGCACCGGCGATGACCGGGAAGTGCGCGTGACGCGCTATTCGCCTACCGGCGCCAGGACGCGCGAGCAGTCGCTCTTCGAGATGAGCGACGCGGATCTTGCCCGGCTGCTGGCGCACTCGCAGCCCGGTGAGATGTCCCCCGAGGCTGGCTACCGCTCGTGACCGTGCCCGGCGGGCGGCCGCCGCTCGTCGACCTCCACATGCATTCCACGGCGTCGGACGGCTCGCGCGCGCCGGCGGACGTGGTGCGCGCCGCCAAGCGCGCGGGGCTGGCGGCAATAGCGCTCACCGACCACGACACGGTCGACGGCATTGCCGACGCACGCCGCGCCGGTGAGGAGCTTGGCGTGCGCGTGATCGCCGGTGTCGAGCTCAGTGCAGTCGAGGGCGACACGGAGACTCACCTGCTCGGCCTGCACCTCCGCGACACGTCGGTGATCGAGCGGGCGCTTTCCGGCCTGCGGGACATGCGGGAGCGTCGCGCGCGACGAATCGTCGAGCAGCTGGAAGCGGTGGGCGTGCACATCTCCATGGATTCGGTGCTGGCCGAGGCGGGACAGGGAGCCGTTGGTCGACCGCACGTCGCGCGTGCACTCATTGCCGAAGGGTGGGCGGTGGATTCCCGGGACGCGTTCGATCGCTATCTCGCCGCCGGCCGTCCTGCGTACGTGGC
>DASTGQ010000632.1:0-2454 GCA_035718985.1 Gemmatimonadaceae bacterium | reverse complement strand
GGAGCATGATGAGCTGCTGAACGTGGAACCGAGGCATCAGCGTGGCGCCGCGGGGAGACGCAGCGACCGAGCGACGTCATCCCGCGCCTCGAGCACCATGCGGAGCATGGCGGTGGAGAAAACCTTCCCCTGCGCATCGGTTTTGAGCGAGAGCGTGCCGCCGCCGCCCAGCGCGCCGTGCAGCAGGAAGTTGAGCGCGTTCAGGTTGGGCAGCTCGTAGCGCTGCACGTCACCGGTGATGACACCCTTGAAGTGCTCACGCACCCGATCGAGGGTGAGCTCGTCGCGGATGAACGGATACCATTCCGGCGTGAGGGCGATGACGCCGACGTTGGCAGTGTCCCCCTTGTCGCCCGAGCGGGCGTGCGCAATGTCCACGAGACGGACCTTCACGAGACGATCTCCACTCGGGTGGTGACGGCGGCCTTGTCCACCAGCGCAGGCCAATAGGCGACGATCTCTTCCACCTTCGGCCTGCCGCCGGCGAACCCGGTGACGCTGGGTGGCCCGTTGAGGACGAGCGGCGCGAGCTCGCGCGTGAAGCGCTCCACCGACTTCCCGTCCGGCGAACGGACGCCGATTCGGAGCTGGACTTCCTGTGCCTCGCCCTGCTGCGGCTCGAGCGGGCCGTGCGTCGCGTTGACGCCGACGAACTCGGTGACGATCTCCTCGAACTTCAGCCCCATGTTCTCGAGGCGTTCGCGCAGCACACGGTCGGCGAGCTTCGCCTTCTCGAGCGCGTCGGGCCACGCATAGACGAGCGTCCCCACCGCCTTGAAGCCGTAGCGATAGGCGATGGAGACCTTCAGCTTGTCGGTTGCGGGCCTGCCCTTGATGCCGAATACGCGGACACGGTTCTCGCCGGCCGGCTCGAGATGGATGCTCGTGAAGTCGGCGACGACGTCGGGCGTGATGTAGGCGTGCGGGTCGCCCATCTCGTACACGAGCTGCTCGGTGATGGAGGGCACGTTGATCCGGCCGCCCGTGTCCGGATGCTTGGTGATGACGAACGTGCCGTCGGCGCGCGCCTCGACGATGGGATAGCCGACGTTGGCGAGGTCGGGAATGGAGCGCCAGTCGTAGAGGCAGTTGCCACCGGAGCACTGCGCGCCACACTCGATGATGTGGCCAGCGATGATGCCCGCGGCGAGCTTGTCCCAGTCATCGGCGGCCCAGCCGAACTCGTGACGCAGCGGGGCCATGGTGAGCGCGGTGTCGGTGGATCGCCCGGTGACGACGACGTTCGCGCCGCGGCGCAGCGCCTCGACGATGGGAACCGAGCCGATGTACGCGTTGGCCGACAGCACGCGATCGCGCACGGTGTCGAGCGACTCGCCCGTTTCCATGTTGGCGAGCTTCTGGCCGGAGGCGAGCAGCTCGTCGAGGCCCGGCAGCAGGTCGTCACCGGTGACGACGCCGATCTTCAGCGTGCCCTTGGCGCCCTTCGCCCGCGCCATCTCGAGCACGGCGTTCGCGCAGGAGACCGGGTTCACGCCCCCCGCATTGGCGATGACCTTTACGCCGCGATCCTTCACCGCGGGAAGCACGCTCTCCATCGCGCCTATGAAGTCGCGCGCGTAGCCCATGGCGGGGTCGCGCTCCTTCTGCTTCTGCAGGATGGACATCGTGACCTCGGCCAGGTAGTCGAGCATCAGGTAGTCCACGGGACCCCCCTCGACCTGACGGCGCGGCGCGTCGAGCCAATCACCCCAGAAACCCTGTCCGGAGGCGACGCGAACGATACGGTCGGAGCTGGATCCTGCGGTCATGCGCACCCCTGGGGAAGGACGAACGGGCCGAGGTGGGGGCCCGGGTTGTTCAATGCAGCGCGAAATGCGGAAGCGAGCACGTCGCGTGTGTCTTCAGGGTAGATGATTGCGTCCACATAGCCACGGGCCGCGGCGTAGCGCGCGTCGAGCTGATGTTCGTAGTCCTCACGCATCTCGTCTACCGCGCGCGCGGCTGCCGGATCGAGCGGCTTCTTCGTCGCCTGGGCCTTGGCGAGCGCGGGACCGTGTACCGCCTGCACTGCAGCTTCTCCTTCCATGACGGCCATCCGCCCGGTGGGCCAGGAGAAGATGAAGTCGGGATCGAATCCCTGGCCGGACATGGCGTAGTAGCCGGCGCCCGACGCGTGATTCACCGTGAGCACCACCTTGGGCACCGTCGCCGTGGCCATCGCCTCGACGAAGCGCGCGCCCGAACGGATGACCCCCTCGTGCTCGGACTCGGGGCCGACCATGAAACCGGACACGTCCTGCACGAACAGCAGTGGAATCCCCTGCCGGTCGCACCGATCGATGAAGTACGCCACCTTCTCGGCGCTTTCGGCGTAGACGATGCCGCCAAAGCGCGGCCTCTCGCCGGGCCGACCCTTGATGAGTCCGCGTTGATTGGCGATCACGCCGACGGGAACGCCGTCGATGCGCGCGTCGCCACAGATCATCTCGCGTG
>DASTGQ010000631.1:0-13112 GCA_035718985.1 Gemmatimonadaceae bacterium | reverse complement strand
ACTGCGCGAGCACCTCACCTTCCACCCTGGCCGACTTCATCGCCGCGGGATACTTCGGGAACGTCGATCCGGCTGCGGTCTGAACCTGCTTCTCCACCTGGAACTCGAAGTACGGCTGATCCGGATTGAGCACCTGCGGTTTGGCCGATGCCTTCGACGCGGTGGTCGCTGCGCTTCCCGATGCGGGCGGCGCCGTCTGATCCGCGATCGGTGACGAGCACGCCACCACCAGTGCGACGACGCACGCCGCCGAGGCCCCGGCAATGCGCACCATGCGACGGCGTCCCTGCGTTTCCTGCGCGATCCGATCCTGCATGGCCACGATCCTCCGTTCCAGGTGGGTGCGCGATGCGACGAGCATCGGCGTGAGCGGCGCGGCGCCTGTGCGCTGCGCGGCGAGCAACAGGACCTGCACGTACCGGGTGGCGTTCCCGCCTGCGGCGAGCACGCGGGCGTCGCAGTCCACCTCGAGCGCCAGCCGCGCGCGATGCGCGATCCACCAGAGCGGGAGGTTCCACGGCATCGCGGCGACGGCGACGGCCAGCGCGAGGAGCAGCCAAGTGTCGCGTGCACGGCGGTGCTCTTCCTCGTGGCGCAGCACCAGCGCCCGGAGTGGCGCATCCAGCTCGAGCACGGCGCGTGGCACCAGCACTGCCGCGTCGCGCACCCCCACCACCGCTGGTCCGATGTCGCGGCTCACGAGCACCGGTACGCCGTCCACCACCGCGTGCTCCGACGCGTGCCGCAGCGCGCGCACGGCACGCCAGACCATCAGATAACGCAGCAGGAGCAGCAGCGAGACGACCACCCACGCCATGAGCAGCGCCCGATCCACGAGCGGCAGCCAGTTGCCGCCCGACGACATGCGGTCGGAGACTACGCGGACGGCATCGAGCATCGTGACACCGACCGTGGCAGTGACCGGAGACGGGCGCAGTCGCCGCAGGAAGGGCACCATCACCGGCCAGAGCGTGCCCGCGGCGAGCGCGAACAGCCACACCCCGCGCGCCGGCTTGCTCGCCGCCCGTAAGGCGCGCTCCGCTGACCACGCCGCCACGGCGAGGAATGCCGTGAAGACGATCGCCGACAGCATCCAGAGCGCGATCATCGCTCCCCCTCCTTGTCGGAGCGCCCGAGCTTACGCGCGATGCGGCGCAGGTCGTCTGCGGTGAGGTCATGCTCGTCCACCAGTTGCGCGAGGAGCGCCTCGGGCGAGCCGGTGAACAGCGTGTCCACCAGACGTCGCAACGCATTCCGCTGCGCCACCTGCTGGCGCACCTTCGGGAAGTAACGATGCGCGCGGCCCTCCTCCTCGTGGCGCACGTAGCCCTTCGCCTCGAGGTTGCGGAGGATGGTGAGCACGGTGGTGTAGGCGAGCGGAGTGCCGAGCGCCTCGCGCACCTCGGTCACCGTGCCGGACCCGCTGGCCCAGAGTGCCGTCATGACGTCGAGCTCGCGCTCGCCGAGCGAAGTCGCTTCCATCATTCCTCCGGATGGGGTCGGGTCCAGATCTCGAGCTTCGCCTCGCCATCGGGATCGGCCGGTGCGGTGCCGTGCACTTCAGCCGCGCGACCGAGGGCGCCGCAGAAGCCGATCGGCGATCCCGACGGGCTGATGGCGATGTGGCGGCCGTCCGCGGTGACGGAGTCGTACGACGCCGGCCACCCGCCGGGCGGCGGCGCGACGCTCACGAAATGGCGGAAATGCGTGCTGTCGCCCACGCGATAGGCGACGACACGCGCTGCGTAGATGGCGCCGTGCCACGCCGCGAGCGTAGTCGGCTCGGCATGCGCCCACGTGGTGTCACCGCGCTGCGTCCACCTGCCGCCCCGCAAGCCGAGCTGCGCAAAGGCGTGCACGAAGTGCACGGCCACGGAGTCGGGTGGGAGCGTCGTCCGGAACACCGCCCACCAGCAATGCTGCTCCCTGAGCGCCAACGGCGCCGCCTCGACGGCAAGTTGCCGCCGGCACGACGTGCCGCCGAAGAGACCCACGAGGGCCAGCGACGCTGCAGCCGAACGCGAAATGCTCATGACGCTCCGGTTGACAACTATCCCGATAGTAGCATGAACTTTCCGCACTGTCAACTATCAGCTTAGTAGCTGGGTGACGCCTTCGTGTCCTCCGGTCCTCGGTCCATCGGTCCATCGGTCCTCCGCCTACCGGCAGTCCGCACCGCTCGTCACATTGCTTGGCCACTCACTTTCTCCCTCGATGCCCATGCGCCGCCTCGCGCTCCTCGCAGTCCTCTGCCTCGCCACTCAACCCTCCCGCGCCCAGGCGCGGCCGCAGCCGGGCGTTACCGGCGACTACCATCTCGGCCACTTCTCCTTCGCTGACGGCGAGCAGATCGACTCCCTCTCGATCCACTACCGCACCCTCGGCACGCCGCGCCGCGATGCGACCGGCGTGGTGCGAAATGCGGTGCTCATCCTCCACGGCACCACCGGCTCCGGCGACCAGTTCCTCAGCCCGGTCTTTGCCAACGAGCTGTATGGCAAGGGACAGCCGCTCGACACCACGGTGTACTACGTCGTCCTCCCCGACGGCATCGGGCACGGCAAGTCGAGCCGGCCGAGCGCGGGACTCCGGGCGCACTTTCCGCACTACGATTACGCCGACATGATCGAGGCGCAGCACCGCCTCCTCGTCGATCACCTGGGCGTGACCCACCTGCGGCTCGTGATGGGCACGTCCATGGGCGGGATGCACAGCTGGATGTGGGCGGAGCGCTACCCCGGCTTCATCGACGGTGCCGTCCCGCTGGCGAGCGCACCGACCCAGATCGCCGGCCGCAATCGCATGTTCCGCCGCATGGTGATCGAGGACATCACCGGTGACCCGACTTGGCACAACGGCGACTACACGACGCAGCCACACGGGCTGCGCGCCGCGCTCCAGATCCTGTTCGTCATGACGAGCGCGCCGCTCGTGCAGCAGCACGCCGCCCCCACGCGCGAGAAGGCCGACAGCGCCATCGATGCCACGCTCAATGCCGGGATGCGTCGCATGGACGCGAACGACATGCTCTACGCCTTCGAGGCGTCACGGAACTACGACCCGTCCGGCCAGCTCGATCGCATCACGGCGCCGCTGCTGGCGATCAACTCCGCCGACGACCAGGTGAATCCGCCGGAGCTGGGGATCATGGAGCGGCTGATGCCGCAGGTGAAGCATGGCCGGTACCTGCTCCTCCCCATCTCCCCGATCACGCGTGGCCACGGAACTCACACCGTCGCCGCGGCATGGAAAACGCCATTCACGGAGTTCCTCGCCTCCCTCCCTCCCCTGCCGGCGCTCCATTGACCGGTCGCCCTGAGGGAGGGGGCATCTACCAGGACACTGCGATGACCGACTCCGCGCGCTCCCTCGAAATCGCCACACTGGGTGGCGGCTGCTTCTGGTGCCTCGACGCCGTATACCGCGGCATCAAGGGCGTGACGAAGGTGGAAAGCGGGTACGCGGGTGGCACGCTCCCGAGCCCGAGCTACGAGCAGGTGTGCAGTGGGCGCACCGGCCACGCCGAGGTGGTGCGAGTCACCTTCGATCCGGCAGTGATCTCCTTCCGCGAGCTGCTGGACATCTTCTTCGTCATCCACGATCCCACGACGCTCAACCGTCAGGGCGCCGACGTGGGCACGCAGTACCGGTCGGTGATCTTCTGGCATGACGATGCCCAGCGCCGCGTCGCCGAGGAGGCGATCCGGGAGCTGGAGGCGAGCGACCGACACGACGCGCGCATCGTCACCGAGCTCGCTCCCGCGCCAGAGTTCTTCGTCGCCGAGCCGTATCACCAGGACTACTTCAACAAGAACCCGGGCCAGGGCTACTGCCGCGCCGTGGTGGCGCCCAAGGTGGCCAAGGCCCGCAAGGCGTTCTTCGAGAAGTATGCGCTGGTGGCGCTGGCGATGTTCCTCCTGCACGGCTGCATCCAGGTGGAGGACGCCAAGAAGCCGCCGAAGATCGATACGACTTCGAGCGGCGGCGCGGTGATCACGCCGGCGAAGCCCGGCGCGACGACGCCGATGCCCGACACCTACGGCGCCGACAGCGCCACGCCGATCCGCGGCGCCGGCCCGACGGAGATCGCCGCCCTCCAGGGCGATTCGACGCACACGCTGCAGCTCGACTCCACGCCGGCGTCAGCGCCCAGCGTGGTGGACCTCGCCGTGCTCCAGTCCGAGATGATCGTCCCGGTGAGCGGCGTGAACCGCTCGACGCTGCACGACACCTACAACGAGCTGCGAGGAGGCGGCACGCGCCCGCACGAGGCGCTCGACATCCTCGCCCCACGCGGCACGCCGGTGCTCTCGTCCACCAACGGCCGCGTGCTCAAGCTGTTCAACAGCAAGGCCGGCGGATTGATGGTGTACGCGGCCGACTCCACCAACCACTTCATCCTGATGTATGGCCACCTCGACGCGTACGCACCCGGCCTCGCCGACGGCCAGCCGATCGTGCGCGGCCAGAAGCTCGGCATCGTCGGCACCACGGGGAACGCGCCGGCCAACACGCCCCACCTGCACTTCGCCATCGCGCGCTCGGCGAACGTGAACGAATGGTGGAAG
Source organism: Gemmatimonadaceae bacterium (assembly GCA_035718985.1). Taxonomy (GTDB): domain Bacteria; phylum Gemmatimonadota; class Gemmatimonadetes; order Gemmatimonadales; family Gemmatimonadaceae; genus AG11. The sequence goes on along the minus strand of DASTGQ010000631.1, from coordinate 8,544 downwards.
GGAACGCCGGTGAACCCCTATCCGCTGCTGACGGCAAAGAGTCCGTGAGGCGTGAATCGTGGGACGTGAGACATGAGACGTAAGTCGTGACTGCAGCGACAACGGCACACCTGACTGGATCCTGGTGTGCCGTTGCCGTTACGTCTCACAGTTCACGCTTCACGCTTCACGATCGCTCAGAGCCGTCGCGCCAGTCGGACCCTTCGCAGGAGGAAGGCGACCGTGATCGCCGTCGCCGCCGTCCAGACGGCGACGAAGATCGTCTGCGTGCCCTGCGGTCGGTGCGCCATGTCGGACAGGAAGTAGATCCCGAACGCCACCGCATCGAGCGCCACCACGCCGACCACCAGCTGCAGCGTCGTGCGCCGCATCGCTGCCCTTCGTTCAGAGATCACGATTCACGTCTCACGATTCACGGTTCACGCGCACTTCAGTCGCCCAGCGCCGGCAGTGCGTCCGGAATGGGGTGCTCCGCCGTCATCGGCGGCGTGAACCCGAACCGACGCGCCAGCGCGTGGCGCCACTCGTCCATCACCTCGTAGAACGTCGGGATCACGAGCAGGGTGAGCAGCGTGCTCGTGAGCACGCCGCCGATGATGGCCATGCCGAGGGGGGCCCGGAACTGCGCGCCCTCGCCGCGGCCGATCGCCACCGGCACCATGCCGGCGATGAGCGCGAACGTCGTCATGAGGATCGGGCGTAGCCGGATGGCGCCAGCCTCGATCAGCGCCTCGCGCAGCGGCATCCCCTCCTTCTCACGCGCCCACTTGGCGAAGTCGATGAGCAGGATGGCGTTCTTGGCCACGATCCCCATGAGCAGGATCACGCCGATGAGCGACATCAGGTTCACCGTCATGTTCGAGATCGCGAGCGCGAGCAGCACGCCGATCAGCGAGAGTGGCAGCGACATGAGGATGGCGAGCGGATCGAGGAACGAGCCGAACTGCACCACCAACACGAGGTACATCAGCAGCACGGCCACGCCGAGCGCGAAGAAGATCTGACCGAACACTTCCTGCTGCGCCTGCGCGTCGCCGCCGAGGGACATTGTCACGCCGGGCGGCAGGGTGAGCTTCGCGACGCGCTTTTGCACGTCGGCGGTGACATCGCCGGACGCACGCCCCGACGTATTCGCCTCCACCGTCACGACGAGGTCGCGGTCGAGGTGGTCGATGATCGCCGGCCCGGTCCCCTGCGTCACGGTCGCCACCTGGCCGAGCGGCATGGTGGTGGGGACGCCATTCGGACCGAGCACGACGAGTGGAAGCTGGCGCAGGTCTTCCGCATTCCGTCGCGCCTCGGGGACGAGACGCACCTGCACCTTCCGCATCTCGCCGCTCGGGTCCTGCCAGTTGCCCGCCTCGATGCCGGCGAACGCCGGTCGCAGCGACTGCGCCACCTGGCCGACGGTCACCCCGAGCGTGCCGGCCATGCCGCGGTCGAGGTCCACCTCGAGCTCCGGCTTCTGCCCCTTGGTGGAGAGACCGACGTCCACCGCACCTGGCGTCGCCTTCACCACCTGCAGCACCTGGTCCGCCGCCACGTTGAGCGCGGCGAGGTCATGCCCCTTGAGCTGGAACTGGAGCTGCTTCTGTCCGCCGCCGAAATCGCTCGTGAACACGGCGAGCGTCACGCCCCCCACCTGCTTCATCTCGTTGCGCAGCATGGCAGCGAAATCCTCGGCGCTCATGTCGCGATCCGTCTTGGGCACGAGTCGTACGTAGATGTTGCCCTCGTCCACCGTGCCGTTCGCGCCGCCGCCGAGCGTGGTGTAGGTGTAGCGCACTTCCTTGTGCTGTCGCGTGATGCGGGCGGCTTCCTGCGCCTTGAGCCGCGTGTACGCCATGTTCGAGCCCGGCGGGGTCTCGAGGGAGATGGTCAGCTCCGCCTGGTCGTCGCTCGGGAAGAAGCCCACGCCGACCGTGCGTGCGGCCAGCCCCGACTTCTCCACCACCTTGGGCAGGCCGACGAACAGCGCCAGCCCGACGATGGCGACACCGATCCGCGGCAGCCGGCCGAGCCGCTTGCTCGTGAGCGCGAACACCAGCACGCCAAGCCCGACGAAGGCGGCAAGCAGGCCGGTGACGCCCCCCGCGAACAGCGTGAACGAGGCGAAGAAGGTGCCGATGGCGAGCGCCACCATTGCCGAGCGATGATCCAGCGCCCACGCGATCACCTTGCGGTAGCTCTGCGCCTGCCGGTTGAACCACGCGTTGAACCGGTCGAGCTTCTTCGTGATCCACGCCTTCTTCTCTTCCGGCACGTGCGGGTCGGACCAGTACGCGGAGAGCATCGGGTCGAGCGAGAACGACACGAACAGCGACACGAACACCGAACACGCGATGGTGAGGGCGAACGGCTTGAACCACTGGCCGCCCACACCCGGCATGAACCCGATCGGGATGAACACGGCGAGGATGGAGAAGGTCGTCGCGGCGACGGCGAGGCCGATCTCGTCGGTGCCCTCGCGCGACGCGGTGTAGTGATCCTTTCCCATCTCCACGTGGCGCACGATGTTCTCGCGCACCACGATCGCGTCGTCGATCAGGATGCCGATGGCCAGCGAGAGGCCGAGCAGCGACATGGTCTCGAGCTTGAACCCCATCACCCAGACGGCGATGAAGCTCGCGAGCACGGACACGGGCAGCGCGAGGCCGGTGATGACCGTGGAACGCCACGAGTTGAGGAAGAGGAAGACGACGAGCACGGTGAGCACCGCGCCTTCCAGCAGCGCCTCTTCCACGTTGCGCACCGCGTGGTCCACGCGCACGCCCGAATCCTTCACCAGCTCGAGCGACGTCCCCTTGTCCAGCGTCTTCTCGATCTCCTGCACCCGCTCGCGGACCTTGTCCGACACTTCGGTGGTGCTGTAGCCCTTGGACTTCTTGACGTCGATGCCAACGGCTTCGCGGTCGTTGTAGAGCGCGAGGGTGCGTGGCTCCTCGGTGCCGTCGCGCACGTTGGCGATCTGGCCCAGCCGGATGAGCTGTCCGTTCCGCTCGGCGACGACGAGCTGGGCGAAGTCCTGGGCCTGCTCGATGCGGCCCTTGAGGCGGATCGAGCGCTCGTCCATGTCGCCGGTGACGCGGCCCACCGGCGCGGCGAGGTTCTGCAGCTGCAGCGCCTGCACCACCTGTGACACGCTCACGCCAGCGGCCTGCATGTCGCTCGGCCGCAGCTCCACGGTGAGCTCGCGCTCCACCTTGCCGCTCACGGCCACCTCGGCCACACCCGGGATCGAGCGCAGCTCGCGGGTGATGGTGGGATCGGCGAGCCGCGTGAGCTCCGCCTGATTCAGCGTGCTCGACGACAGCGCCAGCGACACGATCGGCCGGTCGGTGTCGTTGAACTTCTGGATGATCGGCTCCTTCATCTCCGTCGGCAGGTCGGCGCGCTTGATGGAGACGGCGTCGCGGAGGTCCTGCGTCGCTTCCATCAGGTCCTTGCCGAACTGGAACTCCACCATGATGAAGCCGTAGCCGTCGTACGCGTGCCCGTAGACGTGCTTCACGCCACTGATGGAGGAGATCTGCTCCTCGATCGGGTCGAGGATCTCCTTGGCCACTCCTTCCGGCGACGCCCCCGGATACGGGATGCCCATCGTCACCACCGGGGGTGCGACGTCGGGGAACTCGTCGGTCTTGAGCTTGAGGAGCGCGAACAGCCCGAACACCACGAGCGTCACCATGGCGACGACGGTGATGAGCGGCTTCCTGATCGCGAAATCGGAAATGAACATGGGAGACCTGAAGGGAGAGACTGACTACTGACTGACTGTTTGTCGGCTACTCGGTTCTTCGGTTTACGGCCTGCCTCGGGACGCAGGGGCTGATCGAGGCCGGCCGTGAACCGATGAGCGGAAGAACCGACGAACCTTCTATTTCCTCACATCCGATGGCGCCGAGACCTTCACCGGCGTGCCGGGCGAGATACCGCGCGCTGCGCCGAGGAGCACCGTGTCGCCGGGCGCGAGGCCGCTGGTGATCTCGACGGTCTCCGCCGCCTGGTCGCGGATGCCGAGACCGACTTCCGTCTTCTCCACCTTTCCGTTCCTGATCCGCACCACGGTGGGGCGCAGGCCGCGCTCGTCCACGGCGGAGATCGGGATCATCGGCGCGGTGTGCGACTCGCTGCTCACGCGTCCCTCGGCATAGAGGCCGCCGACGAGCGTGTTGCCGGCGTTCGGGATGCTCGCGAGGATCTTCACCTGGCGCGTGACCGGGTCCGCCGTCGGGTTCACGCGCGTGATGCGTCCCGTGAAGTGGCGGTTCGGGTAGCCGTTCACCGTGAAGTCCACGGGCATGCCGACACGCACGGAGGTGAGCGCATCGGCCGGCACACTGGCCTCGAGCTGCATGCTGCCGGGATCGACGACGGTGTAGAGCGCCGTGCCCGGCGACACCACGTCACCGGCATTCACCGAGCGTACGGACACGACGCCATCGAAGGGCGCCTGCACGCTCGCCTTGTCGAGCTGCTTGTTGACGTTGGCGAGCTGCGCGCGCGCGGTGGAAAGCTGCCCGCGCGCGGCGATCAGCGCATTGCGCGCCTGTTCGAGGTCGCGCTGCGCGATGGCGCCCGCCTTCTCCAGCGTTTCCGCGCGTGAAAGCTCGCGCTGCGCGATGTCGTACGCGCTCTGCGCCGTGGTCACCGCGCCCTGGGCCGAGATCTGCTGGTCGCGAAGCACCGACGCGTCGAGCTGAGCGAGCTGCTGGCCGGCGCGCACGCGCTGGCCGGCCTCGGCATACGTCTGCACCACCGAACCGCTCATCTCGGCGCGCAGCGTGGCCGATTTCTCCGGCGTGAGGGAGCCGGAGATCGCCGGGCCCGTTCGGATCGCCTGCGCCTGCACGACCGTCATGTTCTCCGGACCGATGACCATCGTCTGCGGCGTGGTGGCGGCAGCGCTCGTGTCGGTCTTCTTGCACGCGCTAGCAGCGAGGGTGGCGAAGGCGAGCAACGCGCCGAGCGACGCATGTCGCACGCGCTGAGTGTTCTTGTTCATTGGAATCAGGGAGGGGTGCCGAACTGGCCCGTCGTCACGGAACCCGCGGTCTGGGCGCGCTGTGGCTGCGTCTGCTGCTGTTGCTGCTGTTGTTGCGTGGGCTGCTGTGTCGTGGCGCGCTGGGCCGCGGCGCCGAGCGCGGTCGTGTTGATGGGCAGCTCGCGGATGAGGGCGATACGCGCCCGCGCGACGGCGAGGTCGCGCGCTGCCTGTGCACTGTTGGCCTGCGCCTGCTCGAGGAGCAGCCGCGACTGCGTGAGGTCGGTCTGGGTGGAGATGCCCTCGCGGTAACGGATCTGGTCGATGGAGTAGGCGCGCCGCGCCTGCTCCGCCGTGCCGCGGCTGGCCGAGAAGGCTGCCTCGGCCTGCTGGAGCTGGTTGAGCGCCACGCGCGTGTCGAGTGCCGCGAGCTCACGGCTCTGCTCGAGACGCGCGCGCGCTTCGTCCAGGTTGGCCTGTGCCGCCTGGATCTCGCCCGACACGCGGCCGCCGCTGAAGATCGGCAGGCTGAGCGTGCCACCGATCGTCCAGTTCTGGCTGTACTGGTTGAGCGACGGGAGGAAGGACTGCGGGAAGAAGAGCCGCTGGTAGTTGCTCGTCAGGGAGAGCGACGGCAGCCGATCGGCGCGGGCCACCTTGAGCAGTCCCTCCTGGGCACGCACGGCCTCGGCGCTCTCGCGCACCGGCGCCCGGTTCGCGGTGATGGTGTCGGGGAGCGGCAGCGGCGTGAGCGTGTCCGACACCGCACTGACCGCGGCATTGGCCGAGGGGACGCCAGCGTTCTGCGCGATCACTCGCGAGATGATGGCCGGCTGGTCGATGGGCGTGGTGAGCTGGAGCGGCTGCTCGAGCGGGATGTTGAGGAGCTGCTTGAGCCGGAGGTACGCGATGTCACGGTCGCCGCGACGCTGGATGACGACGGGGCGTTGATTGTCGCGGGTGACCGTCGCGCGCAGGAGCTCGAACTCGCTGATGTTGCCGACCCGCTTGGCGAGCGTGGTCTGGCGAAGCAGGTCCTCGGTCTGCGCGAGCGTGGTGTCCGCGATCTCCACGAGGCGGTCGGCCAGCACGGCGTCGAAGTAGGCCTGCGTCACGTCGAGCGCGAGCTGCGCGCGCTGCGCCACGACCTCCACCTCGGCGGACCGACGGCCCGCCGTGGCGGCGGTGGCCTGCCCCTCGTTGCGGCCGCCGCTGTATACGCTCTGCGAGAAGGCGAGGCCGAACGTCCACTGGTTGGGCGCGCCGAAGCCGACCTTGCTGAAGTCGATCCCCTGCGCCGCGGCGCAGGACTGCGCCTGCGCGAGGGCAGCATCGCGGTCCGCCTGGCTTGCGTTGGGCGGGATGTACGGCGAGCAGAGCGCCTGTGGCCTGGGCACGGTGGAGGTGTCCACCGGTGCACTGCCAGCGAGCGCGGAGAATTGCGAGCGGAGCGTGCGCGCGTATGCGAGGTTGCCGTTCAGCTGCGGCAGGTAGAGGCTGCGCGCCTGCTTCACCTGCCCCTCGGCGCGGGCGACACCGGCGCGTGCGATCTGCAGCACCTCACTCTCGCGCGCGGCGAGGCGAATGGCCTCGTCCAGCGAGAGCGGACGCGCTGCCGTGGTGGCTGTGGTGGCTGTGGTGTCGGCGCGCTGCTGGGCGACGGCAGGGCGCGGGGCCAGCGTGGTGGCCACAGCAGCGGCGAGCGCGCCAAGCAGCAAGGCCGAATGAACGCGCGGGTGACGACTCCACGCTGCCGAGTGGGCGACGGTCATCGAGAAGCGGGCGAAGTGTCGATGTTCGCGCCGATGAGGCGCAGGAAGGCCCGCACGTATTGCTCCGCGGCAGAAGCCATCGGCGGGTAGACGTCGGGCACGATGTGGCGTGAGATCGCGTCACTCATCACGGTGGCGACGAGCATGACCGCGGCGACTTCCGCGTTCACGTCGCGCGCGGCGAGGCCGCGTGCCTGGAGCCTACGGACGTAGCCAGCGATGGTGTCATGGACGTGATGGCGTCCACGACAGGCGAACTCGTGGGCCTCGGGACGCTCGTCGACCTCACTCATGGTATGCATGAGGAGGGGGCGCATCTCGCGGACACGCTCGAGCGATTGCCGGACGAACGTCGTCAGCTCGGTGAGCGGATCGACCGGCTCCTCCGGGAGCGCGACGGCGGGGCGGGAATGGCCGTGGCTTTCGAGGACGGCTTCGATCAGGGCGCTCTTGGAGCCGAAGGTCCGGAAGAGCGTGACCTCGTTGACGCCGGCTTCGTTGGCGATGAGACGCGTGGTGGCGCCCCGGAAGCCGTGCATCGCGTACACGCGCGCGGCGGCTTCGAGGATGCGTTCACGGGAAACGGGGGACCGGTCCGGTGCAGCCATGGACCGGATGATAGCGGAAACGCTTGTGTATGCAAGTACCTACTTACATTCGTTCCGCTATCCTGCGAGAGATTGGCGCCGGCGCTATCCGCGCCGGCGCCCGTGATCCCGGGCCTGGCTAGTCGCGCTCCGGACCGGGCTCGATCTCGCCGCCACCGCTCGTGGCGCTGCCGAACTTGGGAGCTGTCATGCGCCCCGTGCTGGTTCGCGGCGGGTTGGCCCCCTCACGCTCGGCCTCGCGCTCATTGGCGTCCCGCGCGCGATCGCGCTCGCGTTCGCTGTTCCGCTCCGACGAGCTCTCCCCGGCATCCGTGCGGTCGATGCGATCCATCGCTCCTCCATGTATGAGTGTCGACAGACGAAGCATCAGACATGCCGAGGAACCCCGAGAAGGTGGGTAGGTGAGAAGGTGGGTAGGTGAGAAAGTGAGAATATCGGGCCGCGAGGAAGCGATGAAGAGTCGAGAAGTCCACCCCCCGGTCCTTCGGTCCCTCGGTCCCTCGGTCCCTCGGTCCCCCGGTCCTCCGGTCCTCCGGTCCTCCTTACTTCCCCCTCTGCTCCGCCGGCTTCTTCGCTGCCTGCGTGGCCGCGCGCGTCAGGTTGAACGCGGTATTGAGGAGCGCGATGTGGGAGAATGCCTGCGGGAAGTTGCCGCAGAATCGCTTCGCCCTGGGGTCGTACTCCTCGGATAGGAGCCCGACGTCGTTGGCCAGCGCTCGCAGTCGCTCGAACAGCGCCACGGCGTCGGCGCGGCGGCCAAGCATGGCATAACAGTCGGCGAGCCAGAAGCTGCAGGCGAGGAATGCCCCCTCACCCGGAGGCAAGCCATCCTCGGTGCGCCCCGTGTCGTAGCGCAGCACAAGCCCGTCCACGACGAGCCCGCGCTCGATGCACTCCACCGTACCACGCACGCGCGGATCCTCCGGGGGGAGGAACCCGACCAGCGGGATGAGCAGAGTGCTCGCGTCGAGGTTCGACGATCCGTAGGCCTGGACGAAGCACCCGCGCTGCGCGTTCCAGGCGTTGGCACATACGTCGTCGTGGATGGCGTCGCGCACCGCGCGCCACTCCTCCAGCGGTCCTTCGAGCTCGAACTGCTCGACGCTCTTCACGGAACGGTCGAGCGCGACCCAGCACATCAGCTTGGAATGCGTGAAATGCTCCTTCGGCCCGCGCACCT
>DASTGQ010000630.1:0-9780 GCA_035718985.1 Gemmatimonadaceae bacterium | reverse complement strand
GTCGGGTCGTACCAGATGTCGTGGGTGTCGCCCCCCCAGCGCTCGATCAGGAACGTCTTCCCGCCATCGGTGGAGCGGAAGAAGCTGCTGTTGGCCACGAGGATCTCGTCGGCGTTCTTCGGCGACACCGCCAGCCGGATGTAGTAGCCCGCGCGCCCGATGAGCGCGCGATCCCAGTTCGTCACCCGCCACGTGCGGCCCGCGTCGTCCGAGCGCCAGAGCGAGCCCTGGTTGGCCGTCTGGATCAGCGCGTACATCCGCTGCGGATCGCTCGGCGCGATGGCGACGTCGATCTTCCCCACTGGGGCCTTGGGCAGTCCGGCGTCGCGCACCGGTGTCCACGTGCTGCCGCCGTCGTGTGAGATGTACATCCCGCTCGACGGCCCGCCGCTGAACATCCCCCACGTGTGCATCGCGACCTGCCACATCCCGGCGATGAGCACGTTCGGATCGTGCGCATCCATCGAGAGCCCCGAGCAGCCCGTGTTGGGATCGACGAACAGCACGCGCTGCCACGTGGCGCCGCCATCGGTGGTGCGGAACACGCCGCGCTCCTGCTGCGGCCCCGTCACGCGGCCGAGCGCGCAGGCGTAGACGATCTTCGGGTTGGTCGGGTGGACGATGATGCGGCCGATGCGGCCCGTCTCCTTGAGCCCCATGTTCGTCCACGTCGCGCCGGAGTCAGGCGAGAGGTAGATGCCGTCCCCCATCACGTCCGCATCGCGGATCGCCCAGGCCTCACCCGTGCCCGCCCATACCTCCTGCGGGTTGGACGGCGAGACGGCCAGCGCGCCGATCGCCTGCACGCGCATGGAGTCGAACACGGGACGGAAGGTGCTCCCGCTGTCGCTCGACTTCCACACGCCGCCCGACGCGTTGCCGACATACCAGGTCTTCGGGTCGCCAGGCACGCCCACCACCGCCGCGATGCGTCCGCCGGTGGCGGGCCCCATCATCTCGAAGCGAAATGGATCGATCGGCTTGGGACGTGGACGCGCGCCGGCGCGCGCACCCTGCTGCTGCGCCATCGCCGGTATCGCGCCGCCGATGAGGGCAAGGATGACGAAACCGGTGCGGAAAGAAGAGAAGTGTCTCATGTCAGGTCGCTCGTTCGTTGATCCACACCACCGACACTACCGGTGGCCTCGGCGGGCGCTGGCCCGGGGTTGCCGGCGCCGGCGGGGTGGGCGGGGCGGGCTGGCGGTTCATGCGCGCGTAGTTGGGGACCGCCACCATCGGCGTGCCGTCGGCGAACGTCCCCTTGATCACCATCACGCCGCCGAGCAGGTCGGGGCGCCACTCGGTGGTGAGTGGGGCGTCGGGCGGGAGCACCTTGCCCACGTCGCCGACATCCACCGCCTCGATGTTGTACAGCAGCGGACCGTAGCGCAACGCCACCTTGCCTCGGTCCGCCTCCACTGCGTCGATGGCGCGGATGCGCTGCACCTTCATCGGCAGCTCGAGCTCGATGCGGTCTCCCGCCTTCCACGTGCGCGACAGCACGGCGTAGCCGTTCTCGATCTTCTGGGGCACCCGCTTGCCGTTCACGGCGAGCGACACGATGCCGTCGGAGCTCGGCGTGCTGGCGTACAGCTCGCTCACGCTGCGGTTCGGCACTCGCACGCGCACGGCGAAGCGCTTCGCCGTTGCCGGGTTCACCGTGATCGCCACCTTCCCGTCCCACGGGTAGTTGGTCTGCTGCACCATCTGCACCGGCGTGCCGCCCACGTCGCCGACGTCCACCGTGCTGCCGACGAACATGTTGACGTACACGCCGTCGTCGTGCTTGGCGTAGATCCACGTCGGGAGCTGGAGCAGGGTGCGCGGAATGTTGCCCGTGCAGCAGGGCACGCCGTGCCATGAGTCGCGGAGATAGCGCGCGTCGAGCGGGTTCGGGTAGTAGAACGTCAGCCCGTCCTGCGACAGTCCGCCAAGGAGCGCGTTGTAGATCGTCTCCTCGTACAGGTCGGCGAACTTCGCGTCGTGGTAGGTGAGGTTCAGCTTGTACTGGAAGAAGATCTCCCCGCAGCCGGAGCACGACTCGCAGTAGGCGTCGTTGCGCAGGGAATAGTTGGGCCCGAACCCTTCCGACGTCTCGCCGCTGGCGATGCCGCCGGTGACGTAGTACTTGCGGTTGACGATGTTGTCCCAGAGCGACTTCACCGCGCTGCGGTAGTCGGGATCGTGGGTCTCCATCGCCACGTCCGCCATGCCGGAGTAGCAGTACGCGGCGCGCACGGCGTGGCCCACCGCCTCGTACTGCTCCTGCACGGGCAGGTGGCTCTGGTCGTATTCCGAGCGCTCGCGGTCGCTCGTCGCGGCGCGGTAGCGGTTGTCGAGCAGGAACCTGGCGAGGCCGATGTACTTGTCGCCCTTCCCACGCCCGTCGTGGTCGTTCACGAAGCGGCCGAAGCGCACGAGCGCCTGCTCCATCTCCTCGTGCCCGTCGTACCATGCCTTCTTCGGCGCCGGGCCGATGTTGTCGTACCAGCAGTCGGCGAGCTTCTTCGCCGCATTGTAGAGCCGCGCGTCCTTCTGCCCGGTCATCTCGTAGTGGACGATGGCCGACTCCAGGAAGTAGCCGGCGGTGTACCCTTCGTGGTCGGCGCGCCGCGTCCAGTGGAGGAAGGGACCCGGTGTCTGCTGGCCGCCGCGGTTGCTGACGCGCGGCAGGGTAAACGCCGTCTGCATGTAGCCGTCCGGCTCCTGCGCGGCGAGGATGATCGGGATCCACCGGTCGAGCGTCTCCCGCATGCGGTCCTGCGCCTTGATGATCGCCGGATCGCCCTTGGGATCCACCATGAGCGCGATGCTCATCGCCTCGACGCAGTTGTGGACGTACGCGTTGGCGAACACGTAGCCCTTGTGCGGCCCGTGCGGCTCGCCGCGCAGCGCCTTCCCCGCCTCGATGAAGTTGTCGATGCCGCCGACGGGGATGTCCGTCCGCTCCAGCATGTCGATGCAGTGCGGGATCCACGCCGTGATCAGCGCCTTCGCGCGGTCGTTCCAGAGCGCGCTGTCGATGGAATAGCGCGTCGTGTGCACCACGTCGAGCTGGCGCGCCGGCGGGGGCAGCTCCGCTTTCACCGTGAGCGACGACGTCGCCGTAGTCTCGCCGTTGTCGGCCACGAGCTCGAGCACGTACGTGCCGGGCGTGGTGAAGGTGGCCGTGGTCTGGAGCGCGGTGGGGTCGGCGAACGAGACGCGTCCGGGCCCCGACTTCTTGCGCCAGCGCACCTTGGGCGCCGGCCCCGTCGGCGCGACGGCGGTGGAGTCGCCGTTGCGTGGGCGCCAGCGTCCGGGATGCGGCGCCTCGCCGTAGCCGGCCCATCCGCGGAGGTAGGTCTTCCCCGGGAGGACGACGACGCGGTCCACGCCGGCCTCGCCGGCCACGGGGACGTACTCCCCGCGCGGTCGCGCGGCGCGCGACGCGCCGGCGGCGAGCGCCACGTCGGGGAAGATCATCGTGTCCAGCACCGGGTGCAGGATGGCCGCGGCAACGGCGGCCTTGCCCACCGTGCCGAGCATGCGACGGCGGCTGATGCGGGTGGGTTCGTGATCGGACATGCGGGTGCCTCAGCGGAGGGAGGGACGTCGGCTGGCGGGCTTTGGATACAGTATACGGCGCCACCGAGCCCCGGCGGAAGAGCGGACGGCCTGCCCGCACGACGTGCCGCAGTTGTGGACGCCCGCCGGCCGCCGTATAACGCAGGGTGCCCCGGCACCAGGAAGAGCGCCACCATCCTCCACTTCACCAACCGGCGCATGATTAGTCCGTCCCGCTGGGCCGCGCTGTTCGCCTGTGCGATCACGAGCGCCGGGTGCAGGGAAACGCGTCCGGCGCGCATCGAGGTCCCGTCCGACACGGTCACGGTCAACTCCACGCTCTTCACACCGGTCGGCATCCGCGTGCTCGACGAGCACGGCGAGACGCTCCCTGATACGCTGATCCATTATGCGGTCGCGGACACCTCGATCCTCGGCATGGGCAGCCACGACCTCGTCAACTGCCACGATGACGGCACGACGGTCATCACGGCGACGAGCGGCGACATCAGTGCGCGGGTGGTGATTCGCTGCCGGGTCGTGCGACGCTTTGGCGCCCCTCAGATCGTCGAGCTGGTTGCCGGTGGGCCCCCTGCCTCGCTCGACATCGTCGCGCTGGACTCCGTGGGGAACGTAATGTCCCCCGTGCGACTCCAGGCCACGATCAGCGACAGCACGGTCATCGCGCTGCGGAATGGCGAGGTGTACGGGCTCAAGCCGGGATACGCGTCGATCGACGTCGGCTCCTGGGGCCGCACCGGTGGCGCGATGTTCTTCGTGAAGGCCCCGAAGGACACGAGCGATTCCCTCGCCCGCGGCAGCGCGCCGCTCCAGCGCGCGACGTCGCTGAATCGGCCGTAACGTCCAGCTCAGAGAATCGGCCGCGCCCTCGCGTCCACGAGCGCTCCCACCAGCCAGAAGGAACCTCCGTCGAACCAGAAGATCGCCGATTGGTCGAATCGGCGCGCGATCGCCACTACGTCGTCGCGTTCGAGCGAGACGGCAGAGCCGTGCTCGGTGCGCTCACCGTCCGGTGACGAGCCCGTGGCGGCACGATGCACGTAGCCGCGCTCGATGATCCACGCCCTCAATGCATCATGCCGCCGCTCGTTCGCCGCGGGATCCACCCGCGTACCGGCCGGGGATTGGCCGCTGTCACGATCCCGGAGCTCGATGACGGTCCCGGTGCGGCGAGGGCACGCCTGTCACTTCCCGTCAGTGGCGCACGACTACGGAACGCGCGTGTGGGTGGTGGGCAACTCCGCGAGCAGCCTCGAGGTGCAGGTACTGCGGTTACCGTCAGCGCGCGTAGAACTCCACCACCAGCGACTCCTTCACCGGAAACGGCACGTCCGCCCGCGCCGGCATCGCGATCACTCGTCCCGCCGTGGCATCACCGGGATCGCGACGCAGGTGCGCCGGCACTCGCAGCACGGGTTCCCGCTCGGCCGCTCCCTCGAGCGTGAGCGACACGGTGTCCCCGACGCGCACCTGATCTGCCGGGCGGTCCACCCGCTCGCCGTTCACGCGCACGTGTCCGTGCGCCACGAGCTGTCGCGCCGCCGGGATCGTCGCGGCGAACCCGAGCCGGAACACGGTGTTGTCGAGCCGACGCTCGAGCAGAAGCAGCAGGTTCTCACCGGTATGTCCCTGAAGTCGCCGCGCTGCCTCGAGGTACCGGCGCATCTGCCGCTCGGTCACGCCGTAGTTGAAGCGCACCTTCTGCTTCTCCTCCAGCGCCAGTCGATACGCGCTCGGGCGCCGGCGCCTGGTGCGCGGCTCTGCCGGCGACTCGCCAGCGGTCTTGCGCGTGAGGCCCGGCAGTGGGACGCCGAGCCTCCTGATGATCTTCAGTCGGGGACTCCGAACAGGCATGTCTGCTACTCCAGTCAGTTGGTCTTCTTTGGGTGGGGCGACTCGGCGCGCTCGCGGTCCTGCTCGCCGAGTGGGCCGAGTGCCTCGAGCAGCGGGCAGTCTCCCGCCGGTCCGTGACCGCCGCGGCAGCGGCCTGCGAGATGGGTGAGTGCCTCGCGAAGGATCGTGAGGTCCCGCAGCTTGCGGTCGATCTCGGCGATCTTCTCTTCGGCGCGCGCCTTCACGGCGGCGGCGGTGGTGTGGGGATCGAGACGCAGCGCCAGCAGCTCGGTGATCTCGGCCAGCGTGAATCCGAGCTCCTGCGCGCGGCGAATGAAACGCAGTCGCTCCGCCGCCGACGAGTCGTACTCACGATATCCCGAGTCGCGGCGCGCTGGGGTGTCGAGCAGTCCGCGCCGCTCGTAGTAGCGCACGGTCTGGATGTTCACCCCTGCGCGCCGCGCCAGCTCGCCGATGGTGAACCGCTCGTCAGCACGCGCCGGTGAGGACGCTCGCCGGACGCCGCGGGCGGCGTTCATCGCGGAACGCCGTCACGACCCCCGCGCCGCAGCAGCGCGGAGATGAAGGCCAGCCGGCGCGACGTCGTGGCCACGGATGGCTTCGCATGCTCGGCTTGCGCGTCGCTGCGCAGCGGCGCGCCGTCGGCGCCGATCCCCGCCAGCTCGGCCCAGCCCAGCCAGCCGCAGCATTCACCTGATGTGCTCATGGCGTCCCTCTCCCGGTGGCGGCCCGGAGTGATTCCGGGCACCCTGAAGATGAAGCCTCTACCACGGTATAGGGTCAAGGGGCGTCTCCCGCTCTTGACGCAGCAGGACCTGATTCACCCCTGCCCTTTCCCGCCCGCGCTGCAGCCGCTCGACGTCACCCCGGCATCGTACCGAACAGATGCCCGACCCCGGCAGTGATCGCCAGGGCAAGCGCGCTCCAGAACGTGACGCGCACCGCGCCACGCCACAGGCTCGCTCCGCCAGCGTGTGCGGCCACGGCGCCGAGCAGCGCGAGGCAGAGCAGCGAGCCCAGAGACACGATCATGATGAGCCGGTTCGATGCTACGAGCGCCGAGAGCACGAGTGGCAGCGCGGCGCCCACGGAAAACGTGAGCGCCGACGCGAGCGCCGCCTGGATCGGGCGGGCCGCCTGCTCCTCCGTGAAGCCCAGCTCGTCGCGCGAATGTGCCGCGAACGCATCGCGCGCCGTGAGCTGCTCCGCGACCTGCCGCGCCAGCGCGGGGTCGAGCCCACGCTTCTCGTAGATGCCCGTCAGCTCGGCCAGCTCGGCATCGGGTGACGCCGCCAGCTCGCGCCGCTCGCGCGCCATGTCCGCCTTCTCTGTATCGGACTGTGAGCTCACGGATACGTACTCGCCGGCCGCCATCGACATCGCGCCTGCCACCAGGCCGGCGAGCCCGGCGAGCAGCGTCGCGTGTCGCGAGCTTTGGGCCGCTGCCACGCCGACGATCAGCGACGCGGTGGACACGATGCCGTCGTTCGCGCCAAGCACCGCGGCGCGCAGCCACCCGATGCGGTGGGTGAAGTGCAGTTCGGCGTGAATCGCTCGCGGCATGGCTCCTCGGCGCTGGGGTTGGCGAAGGCGCGACTCGTTGCTGAAGCATGGCCGACGGCGGGCCGTCGCGCCACCTTCAGTGCGTCCTTTCCGCGGAGTGCGACGTGCCGGATCCAGCGGGACTACCAGCCAAGGAAGCGTGGCACGCGCTCCCTGTCGAACGCGTGCTCGCCGCGTTGCGATCGACGCCGCGCGGCCTCTCCGACGAGGACGCAGCGCGCCGCCTCTCACTCGTCGGGCCCAACGCGCTCCGACCGGTGCCACCCGAGAGCGCATGGCGCATTCTTGCCCGGCAGCTCAGGAGCCTCGTCGTTCTCCTGCTCGTCGTCGCCACCCTGGCCGCATTCGCGCTCGGTGAACGCCTCGACGCCGTGGCCGTGGGCGTCGTGCTGTTCATCAACGTGGCGCTCGGCTTCATTACCGAGCTCCGTGCGCGCCGCGCCATGCACGCGCTGCTGCGCCTCGACGTCGCGCGTGCCGCGGTGGTGCGCGAGGGCCAGCGTCGCGACGTGGACGCGCGCGAGCTGGTGCCGGGCGACGTGATCGAGCTGGAGGAGGGCCAGGTCGTGCCCGCCGATGCCCGCCTGCTCGCCGCCACGGAGCTCCGCGTCACCGAAGCCACGCTCACCGGCGAGTCGGTGCCCGTCTCCAAGCACGCCGACTCCGTGGTTCCGGCGGACGCACCACTTCCCGAGCGGTACACGATGCTCTACCGGAGCACCATCGTTGCCGCGGGGCGAGGTCGCGCGCTCGTCACGGCCACCGGGACGCAGACGGAGATCGGACGCATCGGTGAGATGGTCAGCGCCATCCCCGACGAGGCGACACCACTCGAGCGGCGGCTTGACGAGCTGGGTCGGCAGCTCATCTGGATCGCCCTCGTCGTCGCCGCCGTGGTGGCCGCAATGCGCTGGCGACAGGGCGCGCCCGTGATCGAGGTCATCGAGACGGGGCTCGCGCTCGCCATCGCCGCCGTGCCGGAAGGGCTGCCGGCCGTCGTGACCATCGCGATGGCCATCGGCGTGCGACGCATGGCGAAGCGTCGCGCCCTCGTGCGCCGCCTGCCCGCCGTCGAGACACTCGGCGCGGTGACGGTCATCTGCACCGACAAGACGGGCACGCTCACGGCCGGCGACATGACGGTCACCGCGGTCCTCGTGAACGACGCCCTGCTGCGCGTCACCGGCGACGGCATCGTTCCCGAGGGCGTGTTCCTCGACGCGCAGTCCGGACAGCCCGTGCCGACGGACGACCTCCTCGTCGCCGCGCTTTCCATCGGCGCTCTGTGCAACCGCGCCGACGTCGCGCGCGTGAACGACGAATGGATCGCGCGCGGCGACCCCACGGAGGTCGCGCTGCTCGTTGCCGCACACAAGGCGGGCATCGAGCGGAATGCGCTCCTCGCCAGTCAGCCGGAAGTGGGAGAAGTGCCCTTCTCCAGCGTGCGAAAGCTGATGGCCACCTTCCATCGCGCGCCCGACGGCGGGCTCCGCGCGATGGTGAAGGGAGCCCCGCGCAGCGTGCTCGCGCTTTGCACGCACCTTCGGACCGCGGCGGGCGACGTGCCCCTCGACGACTCGCGTGCGTCGCGGCTGCTCGCGTGGAACGACGAGCTCGCGCGCGACGGATTGCGCGTGCTCGCCCTCGCCACCGGCCACGTAGAGCACGCCGATGCGGCGTCGCTCGGCGCGCTCACCCTCGTCGGGCTCGTCGGCATGCAGGATCCGCCTGCTGCCGGCGTGCGCGAGACGGTGCGCCGCTTCCGCGACGCGGGCATCCGCACGGTGATGATCACGGGCGATCAGCGTCGGACGGCCGAGTCGGTCGCGCGCGCTGTCGGCGTGCTCGAGGAGGAAAGTGCTTCGCTCGACGCCACCACGCTCGGTACACTCGGCGACGACGAGCTCGCCGAACGGGTCGCGGACGTGCGGGTGCTGAGCCGCGTCAGCCCCGAGGACAAGCTTCGCGTGGTCAGCGCGCTGCAGCGGCGTGGAGAGATCGTCGCCATGCTCGGCGACGGCGTGAACGACGCCGCGGCACTCCGGAAGGCGGACATCGGCGTCGCGATGGGCAGGCGGGGCACCGACGTGGCCAAGGAGGCCGCGGCCGTCGTGCTGCAGGACGACCGCTTCGAGACGATCGGCTCCGCCGTGGAGGAAGGGCGCGTCGTCGGCGCCAACATCCGCAAGTTCGTGTTCTATCTCTTCAGCTGCAACCTGGCCGAGGTGCTCGTGCTCCTCGTCGCCGGCGTGGCGGGACTGCCGGCGCCGCTGCTGCCGCTCCAGGTGCTCTGGCTCAACCTGCTCACCGACACCTTTCCCGCCCTCGCACTCGCCGTGGAGCCGGCCGAGCCGGACCTCATGCAGCGACCCCCACGCGCGCCGGGCGCGAAGCTGCTCTCCAACCGTACGCTCGTCGACGTCGGCCTGTACGCGGCGCTGATCACGGCCGTCACGCTCGCCGCGCTCCTCGTCGGGCTGTCGCGCCCGGCATCAGCGCCTGCAGCGATCACGATGAGCTTCACCACGCTCGCCCTCGCGCAGGTCTTCCACCTTGGCAACGCGCGCGGCCGCGCCGCGGTGATCAGCGGTGCCGCCGTGATGCGTAATCGTTTCGCCCTCGGCGCCGCCGTGCTGGCGGGCGGGCTGCAGGCGCTCGCCGTGACGTGGCGCCCGCTCGGCGACGTACTCGCCACGCACGCGCTCGATGCGCGAGAGTGGCTGATCGTCGCGCTGCTCTCCGTGGCGCCGGCGGTGTGCGGCCAGGGGTGGAAGCTTCTGGCCGCACACCTTTCAG
>DASTGQ010000629.1:0-2212 GCA_035718985.1 Gemmatimonadaceae bacterium | reverse complement strand
CCACGCTGGGCATTCCCTGCATCTACTACGGAACCGAACAGGCGCTGGACGGCTCGGAGCAGAACCACGATTTCAGCATCGAGCCGCGCGACGGCAGTGGCGCCATTCCTTTCAACGACCGGTACATCCGGGAATCGATGTTCGGAGGTCAGTTCGGAGCCTTCGTCACCTCCGGGTGCCACTTCTTCGACCCGAATCATCCGACCTACCTGCGCATCGCAGCCATCGCGCGAGTCGTGACGGCAAAGGACGGCATCGCGCTGGCGCTGCGGCGCGGTCGGCAGTATCCGCGCGACGTGCGCTTCGCCTCCGAGTACGTGCCGCCCCGCCAGGGCGAGCTGATCGCCTGGTCGCGCATCCTCTTCGACAAGGAAGCGGTGGTGGCGCTCAACACCAACGGCACCGACCCGCGGGGCGCCTTCGTCACCGTCGACCGCGGCTTGCATCCCGGGGGGAGCACTCTGCGGGTGCTGTATCGCAGCGACTGGACCGACGCGCAGCTCCAGTCGCCGCCGGCGCAGACCGCCGCGGTGACCGACGACAACGGCCGGTCGGTGGTGCGCATCGATCTGCCGCCGGCGGGAATGGCGGTGCTCGGCTGAAGTGCCCTGTCCGCTCAGCGCGCGGCGGCTGACGGTGCTGCTCCTGGGAACCTTCGCCGCCGTCTTGCGAGCGTGGGCATCTACGGGGTCATCTCGTACTCGATCGGGCAGCGGACGCGGGAGATCGGCATCCGCATGGCGCTGGGGGCGCAGCGGCGCGCGGTCATTGGCCTCGTCGTCGGGCAAGGTGCGCGGCTCGCCTCGCTGGCTTCCGGCGACGCGGGCGGTGCGGGTGGATCCGGCGACTCCGGCCACTGAGCCCGGGCGCGCAGGCAACCGCACGAGCACTCGGTACGCATGACCATGCATCCCGGCGAAACTCGCAAAGAATCGGATGGACCCGCTCGTATGGTCCGAGGTGCAGCGTCTGTGTGGGCGCGATATCCAATGAATATTACGAACGCGCGCCCCATGCGGTTGGTCGCTTCTCGGGATGACGTGATCGCTCTTCACGGCGGCACGCGCTCGTCCCACCCCGCCGTCCCGCGGGCTCGGCGCCAGCCGGCGCGCAGGAGCCACGTCCGCGGCGCAGAGACGGGGGCGTCCGTGGCGGCCGACGAGCAGCCGTCCACGCCCGCGGGTGCGGGGCGGCCGGCGCGCTGCTCGTGCAGGCGCTGGTTCTGCTCCACGTAGCGGATGGCGTGGCGCACTTCGGCGGGCGTTCGCAGCGGGTGCTCGAAATAGTGGTCCGCGAACACGCGGCCCTTGCGCTCCTGGGCGCGATTGATGGCGCGGGCGAGGCGGATGGCCAATCCCTGAATTGCGTGCGTGAGGGCGTCACGGTTGGCCGCCTCGACGATGAGATGCAGATGGTTGCCCAACACGGAGTAGTGGATCAGCCGCAGCCCGGATCGCTCTCTGGCAGCGGCGAAGGCCGCGAGGATGGCCAGGAACGTGGCCCGCGCGCGAAGGCTGCGCACGTCGTCGCGGACGCGCATCACCAGGTGGACCGGCGTGCGGCCGTCGAGGTCGGGGCGCGCATCATGGGACACGAGCGCCACGCGCCCCTTGGGCTTGCGCCCGGCGCCCTCGCGGCGACCGCCCCACGTTGGCAGTTCCGTCGCCAGCTGCTTCATCTTGATTCGGGATATATCGGCCCGAACGCGTTCCGTCCAGCGTTTCCTGCGCCCTCCGCCCAATCTCCTGACACAACGGTGTCAGGAAGGCCGGTCACGAATCCTCCGGCAGCACCCCTCTCGACACGTGCCACGCTCCCCAGCTCACTCCCGTCAGCGCCAGCGCCGCCCCCGCAGCGGAGAGCGCGGAGATCCGGTCCCCATACACCACCCACCCCAGCGCGAGCGCCCCCACCGGCGTGAGCTGCTGCACGATGCCCGCCGGCGCCGCGCGCACGTAGCGCATCGCCCAGGTCAGTCCCATCTGCGCCACCACCGCCGAGGCGCCCACCGCGGCGAGCAGCCACCATTCGCGCGTCGTGGGCGGCACCCAGCCGCGGATGCCGGGCACGCCGGTGATGACGGCGCCGGCGAGGCAGAAGGCGCCGAAGGTCTCCCAGGCGCCGTCGGTCTTGCGCACCTCGCGGATGGCGGCCACCGCCGCGCCCGAGAGCACGGCGGAGAAAGCGCCGACGAGGATCCACTGCGTCAACG
>DASTGQ010000628.1:0-4379 GCA_035718985.1 Gemmatimonadaceae bacterium | reverse complement strand
GCGGCGGTGGCCGGGCAACATTCGCGAGCTTCGCAACGTCATCGAACGCGCCGTACTGCTTGCCACCGGTTCCGCGATCGACCAATCCGACGTCGCCGAAGTGACGCCGGCCACGAACGTCGCCAACGGCGAGCTCCCGTTTCCCTCCACGCTGCGGGAGCTCAATCGCGCGGCCGTGCTGCGGATGCTGGAAATCTGTCGCGGCAACAAGACCGAGGCGGCGCGCCGACTCGGCATCTCACGCCCCCGCCTTCATCGCGTGCTGAGCTCCGCGAACGCTGCGGCGAATGGCGACGTCGATGACGACGACGAGGATTCGCACCATGACTGACCGCCAACGCACCCACCCGACGAAGGGATATCGCATGCTGCGTCATCGCGCTCTCGTTCTCCTGTTCGCGGCCTCGCTGCCGCTGCTTTCGTGCACGGACAGCACCGTGCCGAACAGCACCGACACCCGCGATCCGACCGACCTGCGGTTGCTGACCGCGCCGTACGGCACGCCACCGCTCGCGCGCACGTCGGTGAGCTTCTACGCGGTGCAAGGGAAAGCGACGACGGCCGAGATCTGGTATCACGCCAAGCCGGGAGCGAGTGATTCTTCGCGCTTCCTCGTGTTCCAGGTCGGAGCCGGCTCGCTGGTCAGTCGACCCGACGGTTCTCCCATCGCGGCGGGAGATTCGGTGCTCATCACGCTCACCGTGACCGACCAGTCGCACTTCCTCGTCGATTTCCAGCCATCAGGCTTGAAGTTCTCGGCGACGGATCAGCCGACGATGAAGCTGTCGTTCGCGGCCTGCGGCGAGGATCTCAATTACGACGGCGTCGTCGATGCCCAGGACGCGGCGATCCAGGCGAGCCTCAGCATCTGGCGCCAGGAGGCGCCGTTCCAGCCCTGGCACAAGGTGTCCAGCACCATGCTGCCCACCGTGAAGGAAGTCGACGCGCAGCTCGGTGGGTTCACGGGTTACGCGTTGATGTTCTAATCCGTCGCCGCGACCGATCTCCATGACCCTCTCGCATGAGGCCAGGCTTGTAGCGGCGCGCCAACGCGCCGAGGCGGGAGCATGGCGCGAGGTCGCCGACGTTCTGATGCCGTGCGCTGCATCCGGAGCACTGTCCGGTGAGGACGCGCTCCTCTATGCCGAAGCACTCGTGCGGTCGGGGGAGCAGCGGAGTGCGCTCACGTTCCTCCGCGACTCGCTTGCCGAAGTCGAAGGTGCCGCTGCTCCTCGGGTGCTGCGCCGCGCGGCCAACATGACGGGCGTCGCGGCGTTCGCCCTCGGTGAGCTCGAGGAAGCCGAGGCCGCACTGAGTGTCGCGCTCGACCTTGCGAGCCGGGACGACGACCCACGCCTGCTCGCGCAGGCGACGAACAATCTGGGCGCCATCGCCAACCTGCAGGGCCGATACGAGGATGCGCTCTGGCACTATCGCCTGGCGCTCCCGACGCTGCAGCGGATCGGGCAGCCACGCATGCTCGCGGAGGCCTATCACAATCTCGCCATCACCTACCGCGACATCGGCCAGCTCGAGGAGGCGGACGAGCATGAGCGCCGAGCGATCGAGCATGCGACGGATGGTGGTGCGCCCCGCCTCGTCGCCATGGGACGCGTGGGGCGTGCGGAGGTGGCGCTGCGTCGCGGCGACGCGGCCCTCGCCGAAACCACGGCCCGGATGGCACAGGAGGAGCTGTCGCAGCTCGGCGATCCGCAGAACGAGGCGGACGCCTGGCGCCTCATTGGCGCCGCCTGCACGGCACAACGCCGTCACGCCGAGGCGCGCGATGCCTTTGCGCATGCGCTCGACATCGCGCGCGCGAAGGGGCACGCGCTCAACGAGGCCGAGACGCTTCGCGACCGTGCCGCGCTCCGCCTGGCCGAAGGTGACGTGCCGTCAGCGCGCGAGGATGCCCGCGTGGCCATCGCCATCTTCGAACGACTCGGCGCGACGCGCGAGCGTGACGCGCTGCGTGAACGCGTCGGCGGGTAGCTCTCGCACAGTCACCGACGCACGGCGTTCGGGGAACGGGAAGGCGGGTGGCACACCGGCGACGATTCCGTGTGTCCACCCGCCCTCCGCCCTGCCTCTCTCGAGCTGAGCCTCTACTTCACGAGCACGGTCCCCTTCATGGTGGGGTGAATCGTGCAGTGATAGGCGTACGTGCCCGGGGTCGTCGGCATCGTCGCGGTCCGCGCGCCCGTCGAGTATGCGTCGATGGAGGTGATGGACGTGTTGTCGAACGTCACCGTGTGGTTGATGCCGTCGAGGTTGGTGAAGGTGACGGTGGCGCCGGGCGATACCTGGATGTCGGCGGGATTGAAGGCGGTGTTCTGCAGAGACACCGACGTCGTGATGGTGGGGGTGGGAGTTCCCGGCGTGCCGGGGTTGCCCGGATTTCCGGGGTTGGTGGGCGTGTCGCCGCCGCCCCCGCCGCAGGCGACGGCAAAGGCGACAAGGGCGATGGCAAGCGTCGAGCGGCGCATTCGGCGTGAGCGTACGAAGGAGCTGAGGGGATACATGGAGTTGTCCTCGCGGTTGATGGCGGTTGGCGACCTGTCGACAGTCCAGATGGCAAGTACCGCGACCGCGGGGTGCGCACGACCTAACCCGTTGATTTTCCTTGCACTTGGCGCGTTCTTGCGCGCGCCGGTTCACTGTCGTTCGTATCGCTCCATGTCGGCGCCGTAACGCTTCGTCCCATCGGGGAGCTTTCGACCCCACTCGATGCAGGAGGCGGTCAACAGATCAGAGGACCGGTGCGTTGTGTCTACTGGAGGCCGCGCAGCCCTCAGGAGTGGTTCCTCATCGTGCGCGGCCATGAGCCACGGCTCGTCGTGTCCGACGCGGCGCGGACAGCCGCATGGAATGCATGAACTGCCTACATCCCAGTGCGCGCCTGGTCTGGCGCGCTGCGATCGTCACGCTCGGAGCTCTGGTGCCTGGCGCCGCAGCCTGCGCACAGCAATCGGTCGCAGCGGCGGCCGCGCTCGACAGCGTCACGACGCTCAAGCTTGATACGCTGCTCGACCTGCCCACGGTCATCAGCCGCGCGCTGGCCGCGAGCCCGCAAGCCGCGCTCGGCGAGGCTGGTGTTCGCACGGCGCGCTCCGAGGGCCGAGTGGCAGCCGGTGCCTGGCTCCCGACGCTCAGCCTGAACTCCACGGCATTGCGCTCCGACATCATGTCGGGCTCGGCGAGCGTCCCGGGCGGCCCGGTCGTTCCTTCCGCATCGGCGTATTCGGCCGGCGTCAGCTCGTCGCTCGAGCTGTTCACGGGCGGACGGCGCGGCGCCGACCGCGCACGCGCCCAGGCGGACCTCGGCGCTGCGGAAGCCACCAGTGTGTCGTCGCGCTTTGCCGTGACGCTGCAGGCGCAGCGCGCATACTTCGACGTCCTGCGCGGCGGGGACCTGGTCGCCGTGGCGCGTGCGCGAGTGGTGCGGGCCCAGGAAGGGCTTCGCTATGCGCGCGACCGCGTCCGAGCCGGTACGGCAACGCGCTCGGACCAGCTTCGCGCCGAGCTGGAGCTGACCGCGGGCGAGCAGCAGATGCTCGCCGCGAGCGACACGCTGCAGGCGGCGGCCTTTGCGCTCGGACGATTGGTGGGTGCCGATGGCCCGGTGGGCGCACGACCACCGGCCACGCTCGAGCCGACGCCGCTCGCGCTGAGCGACAGCGAGATCGTCCGGCTGGCCGTGGTGTCCTCACCCCAGGTGAGGGCGGCCGAGGCGTCGGTGCGCGCCACCGGTGCAGCGACACGCTCGGCGCGCGCGCAGTACCTGCCGGACCTCCGCCTGACGGGCGGCTACAACATGGCGAACGAGTCGGCCGTCGTGGGGGCGGCGCGACCCGGCTGGACGGTGGGGCTCGGGACGAGCTTTCCGCTCTTCAATGGATGGCAGCGCGAGGATGCCGTGGCCCGCGCCGACGCCGTGAACGACGTGGCCCGCAGCTCGGCGCTCGATGCCGCTCGTCAGGCGCGCGCGGAATCGGCTCGGCTGATCAACGCACTGCGACTGGCCGAGCGGAACATTGCCCTCGCCACGCAGGCGGCGACGGCGGCGCGCGAGGACCTCCGCGTCCAGGCGGAGCGCTACCGGGCCGGGATCGCGACCGCGCTCGACCGGATGACGTCGGAGCTGGCCGTGACCCAGGCGGAGCTGGGCCTGGTGGCCGCCCGCTACAACTACCAGGTGACACGCGCCACGCTCGAGGCGCTCGTGGGGCAGTCGCTGTGAGGATCTCCCGGCCCATCATCGATTCGCGCGTGATCGCCCCGCGCGGGGACGCGTAGCCCCATGTGGCTCGTCCTGCTGGCGCTGCGCCGGCCGTACACGTTCATCTGTGCCGCTCTGCTCGTGCTCATCTTCGGCATCG
>DASTGQ010000627.1:0-5919 GCA_035718985.1 Gemmatimonadaceae bacterium | reverse complement strand
GCGGGTCAGTGGGAAGAAGCTCACGCTGGTGCCGATCCTTCGCGCCGGGCTCGGCATGGTGGAAGGAGTCGCGCGCCTCGTGCCGGCCGCCCGCGTGGGGCATATCGGCCTGTACCGCGATCACGACACCCTCCAGCCGGTGGACTACTACTTCAAGGTGCCGAGCGACGCGGGAGAGCGTGATTTCTTCCTGCTCGATCCCATGCTCGCCACCGGCGGCAGCGCGGCCGCGGCCGTGTCGTCGCTCAAGCGCGCCGGCGCCACGCGCATCCGCTTTCTCTGCCTCGTCGCGGCACCGGAAGGCGTTCGGCGTCTGGCTGAAGCGCATCCGGACGTGATCGTCTACTGCGCGTCACTCGACCGCGAGCTCAACGACCAGGGCTACATCCTTCCTGGTCTGGGGGATGCGGGGGACCGGCTGTTCGGGACCCGCTGAACCGAGCGTGCATCGTGAGAGGTGAGAGGTGACTGCGTCTGCAGTTACGTCTCACCTCTCACGTGTCACCTCTCACGCGCTTCACGTCTCACGTCCGGTCAGCCGAACCACTCTCGCGGACAGTCGCGCTGCTGGCGGGCCGCGTCGAGCACCCACTGCTGCGTCGTGGGGTCGCTGATCTCCGAGCCCACGCGGTTGAACCACGCGCCCGCCTGACGATCGTCGCCAACGCGCCGCCAGAGCTCGCCAACCAGGTAGGTCAGCACCGCGCGCTCCTCGCGCCCCACGCCGTCATAGCTCGCCAGCGCTTCCTCGAACTTCCACGCGGCCTTCCGGCGGAAGAAGCGCTCAGCCTCGGTGTCGCCTTCGTCCACGCAGCACCACGCCGCGCGGAGCAGCAGGTCCGCCACGTGTCGTGCGTCCAGCGCCTGCCACTCCGCCACCTTCGCTGCCGCCTCGTATTTCTCCGAGCCCGACACGGCAGTGGTGGAGATCTGCGGCGCCAGCTCGTTCCAGACGTGCTCTCGCAGCCCGGCCGTCACCTCGGCATCGTCGGTGAAGTCGCGCTCCGCACCCGAGTAGCCGCACCGGTTGCACATGTGGATGAGATAGGGCAGCGGCTGCGTCCCGGCGGCGCGCTCGTGGAAGTCGGTGCGCTTGCCACCGAACGAGTTCGTCGAGATCACCTGCTGCGACTTGAAGCGAGTGTCGCAGATCGGACACCGCAGCTCGATTGGTTGCAACGTCGTCATGACCTTGTCTCCTGCACCCGCCCGACACCGGGCCTGCTCCCCTGAGCCACATCAAGGGAAAGAAGCGTGCCAGTTCCCGGCGGGGGCGGGTGATCGCCGCGCACCAGTGCTCCATCTCGGTGAACTTCTCGCCTTTCGCGTGCCGTGCGAGCGTTCGCGCCATGCGCCGGCGTTCAGCATGCGTGGCGCGCACATGCGCTCTTGTTGACCTCATCGGTCGCCGCTATCATTCCGCGTCCCATCTGCCCGCGCTCGTCGCGATCGTCTGCGTGACGATCGTCGCGCCGCCTTCTCGCAGGTCGCTCCCGGTCGAATGCTGATCAACCTGCTGCCAGACTTCCTCGCCGTTCTCGAAAGCACCGACCGCGTCGCCGCCTACCAGCGCTACTTCTCCGCTCACCGCTCCCTCCTCGAATCCTACTGGCACAATTACGTCGTCGATCCCGACGGCCCGCACTTCCTCGATGTCGTGCGCGCCACCGTCCTCGCTGATCGACGGGATCTTCGCGAGATGCTCGGGCGCACCGACGTCGTCGCGCTCGCGCGGGCCACGGAGCAGCGCTGCGCCCAGTTGCTCGAGCAGGACGTCGACGTCGATATCGTCCTCATGGTGGGCGTCGGCGCGGCGAATGCCGGCGAACTGGTGACCGATGGACACGCCGCCGCCTTCGCCTGCCTGGAGCACTTCACCTCCGTCGCCAACCCGGAGACCCAGGGCCTGGGGCTCGATCCCGAGCTGCTCCCACTCTGGCTCGCTCACGAAGTCGCGCACGGCGTGCGCTACACCTCGCCCACCAGCCGCAGCGAGCTGCGCCGGCTCATCGAGGAGGCCGGCGGCAACTACTCGTACTGGGAGACGGGCCGCACGGCCACGCTGCGTGAGCTGCTGATGAACGAAGGGCTCGCCGTGCATGTGTCGCAGGCCATCAGTCCGGGACACGCCGCGTGGGAGTACTTCGGGTTCGGGCGGCGGCAGTACGCGCGCGTGCGCGAGCTCGAAGCTGTGGTGACGCGCGCCGTGGCGGGGGATCTCGATCGCGCAGGGCTGGGCCTTCGGTTGCGTTACCTCTCCGGCGGCATGAGCGATGAGGCACGCACGGTGGATCGCTACGTGCTCCCCGAGCGCGCCGGTTATTTCCTCGGCGCGCGCATGGTGGAACCGGCGATCGAGGAACGCGGCCTTGCGTGGGCCGTCCGTGCCAGCGCCGGCGAGCTCGCCCATCTCGCTCGCGTGGCAGCCGCCACGGCGTAGCGCGCCGGCACGGAACGTCTCGGCGCGCTACTTCCCTACGCAGAAACGGCGAAACACCACGTCCAGCACGTCGTCCGTCCGCACCACGCCGATCAACTCGCTCAGCGAGTCGGCGGCGGCGCGAACGTGGATCGCCGCCACCGTGGCCGGCAGCGCATCCATGCGCCACGCATCGGCGAAGGCGCGCAGTTCCACCGCAGCGCGGCTCACCGCAGCGCGGTGTCGCGCGTGAGTGAGCGCCGGCTGGTCGAGGACAGGCTCGCCGTGCGCTTCGGTGATCCGCTCCTCCACCAGCGCGAGCAGTCGCTTGAGCCCGCGCCCGGTGTGGGCGCTCACCACCACATCAGCCTCTCCTGGCGGGTCCTCGCGTGGCGCATCGGCCTTGGTCAGCGTCGTCACCGTCGGTGAGGCGGAGCGTTCACGGACAGCTGCTGCCGCCGCGGCGAGTGACGACGCCGAGTCGCCGCACACGATCACCACTGCTGCCTGCGCCACGTAGCGGCTCGACACCTCGATCCCCATCTGCTCCACCACGTCCGCGGTGTCCCGCAGTCCTGCCGTGTCGACGAGACGCAGGGGCCAGCGCGGCAGGTCCAGTACCGCTTCGATGGCGTCACGCGTCGTGCCCGGCACATCCGTCACGATCGCCCGCGCCTCGCCCAGCAGCGCGTTGAAGAGTGAGGACTTTCCCACGTTCGGCGCGCCGGCGAGCACGACGAGTGCGCCATCGTGCACGAGGGCCGCCTGTTCGCCCGTGGCGAGCAGCGCATCGAGGACGGCCAGCAGCTCGCTCGACGCGCGAGCGATCGCCTCCCTCGGCACTGGGCCGTCGTCTTCCTCGGGAAAGTCGATGTCGTAGGCCAGCAACGCCTCGAGGTCCAGCAGCCCCGTGCGCAGCGCACCGATGCGCCGGCTCAACCCGCCATCCAGCTGCCGCAGTGCCATGCGGTGTGCGGCCGAGCTTCGCGCATCGATCAGGTCGCCGATCGCTTCCGCCTGCAGGAGGTCGAGCTTGCCGTTCAGCACGGCCCGACGCGTGAACTCGCCGGGTTGGGCCTCGCGAGCCCCGGCGGCGATCAGCGCGGCCATCACCGCTGCCGGCGCCACCGGGCCCCCATGCGTGGTGATCTCGAGCAGATCCTCACCCGTGAACGATCGAGGCGCGGCGTAGCGCACGGCGACCACGTCGTCGAGCGCGGTACCGGCGGCATCGCGGACCGTGGAGTGGACGGCGCGGCGCGGCTCCTCGGGCCACGGATCGAGGACCCGCCGCGCGATGGCCGGCACCTCCGGTCCACTTGCGCGGATCACCGCGAGCGCACCGCGACCGGCGGCCGTGGCGCGCGCCACGATGGTGCTGCCGTCGTCGAGCGCACGGGCACCTGGCAGCGAATCCGCCGCCGTCGTCGTCATGCCCGCGCTTCTGGTCCGAGCACCAGGGATTCGCCCGGCTCGATCACGTGCACGCGATCGCGCGCGTCGTGCTGCGCGAGGTGCGCACGGAGCCGGTCGATCGCGTCGAACGCCGTGGCCGTGACGTGCCGGAAGGTGCCCCAGTGATAGGGCATCATCGCTCGTGCCTGCAGCGTCTCGAAAAGCCTCACCGCGTCCTCGCCTGTCAGGTGGCCTCGTCGGAATCCGGGCTTCCAGCTCGGCGCCCAGCCGATGGGCAGTAGCGCGAGGTCGAGCTGTCGCCCTCGCGCCCAGAGCACCTGCTCCACGAGGCTGTGCGTGGACGACCTGAGCGCCGTGTCGCCGGCGAAGAAGACACTCTCCTCGTCGGATTCCAGCAGGTACATGTTCGCGGCGCTGCGCCAGCGGTCCACCATGTACCGGCTCCCCTGATGGGTGGCACGCGCAGCGTGCACCCGGAGCTTTTGGCCGGCGATCGTGATGGTCTGCGCCGCGTCGAGGGGCTCCGCGTTCCGGTAGCCCTTCCGGAGAAGCCATCGGGCGATCGGCGGTGGTGCGTAGAGCGGCACGTCGCTGGGCAGGGCATCGAGCGAGCGGAACGACAGGTGATCGGCGTGCGCGTGTGTGAGGAGCAGCGCGTCGAGTCGTGGCAGCGCCTCGAGTGCGATCCCCGGCGGTGACACGCGAGGCAGGAAGCGGCCCAGCTTCGGGTCAAAGTTGGGATCTGTCAGCAGGCGAGCGCCGGCGATCTCGACGAGGAGGGTTGCGTGGCCAATGTAGGTGATGTGCACGCCATCTCCACGAGCAGGGGTCGCGCCAGCACGATCCCTGGCGCGACCCATTCGTGTCGCAATGCCTCCGCGTCGCCGTCTAGGTTCGTCGCTTCACGGCGGGCGATGCGACGGCGCCCGACACCACGACGGCAGGTGCCGCCTTCTGACGTTCGCGCGCCAGCAGCCATTGCTGCGGCAGCGCGGCGATGTTCTGCACGGCGTAGTACAGGTTGAGCCCCGATGCGAGGTTCAGGAACAGCACGGTGAGCATCACCGGCATCATGTAGCTCATCATTTTCGCCTGCGGGTTCGGCGGCGCCGCCTTCATGCCGATCCACGACATCACGTACATCGAGAGCCCCATCAGGAGAGGCGTGATGTAGAAGGGATCGCGGGTCGAGAGATCGGGCAGCCACAGGAATGGCACGCCGCGGAACTCGATCGTGTTCTGGAAGACGAAGTACAGCGCGTACAGCACGGGCATCGGCAGGAGCATCGGCAGGCATCCCATCAGCGGACTGAGGGGACTCATGCCGTGATCCTTGTAGACCTTCATGATCACTTCCTGCTGCCGACGCGGATCCTCCTTGTTCTTCTTCTGGATCGCCTGCAGCTCGGGCTGCAGACGCTGCATGGCGATGCTTGTCCGCATCGCCCGCTGGTTGAGCGGCCAGAGCGCGAGGCGGATCAGCACGCCGAACAGGACGAGCACCCAGCCGTAACTGAGGTTCGTCGTGTGCTTCATCCACAGGAGGGCGCGCATCACGATCGTCACGAACGGCTGCACGGCGCCGTGGATCCAGCCGCCGTATGGATTCACCTGGTCGAGGTCGTTGCCCAGGCGCTGCAGCCGCGCAAAATCCTGCGGGCCGGCGTAGATCTCGAATGCCGCCGCGCCGGCCTGGAGCGGAAGCGCGACGGTGGCCTCGATGTCACGGGCGGACTTGCCGACGCGCGGCTCTCCGGCGAGGCGCAACGCGGAGAACGGCTGCTTCGGCGGCGTGCGAAACGCGACGAGGAAGTACTTGTCCCGCGTCGCCACCCAGTCGAGCGGGCCCGGCTCGATGCGCACCTCGCCGGTGTCGAGCTTCGAGAAGCCCACGCTCGTCACGTCGCCACGAGAGGTGCGGAAGCTGACGCCCAGGTGATTGATGTCGTCGAGCGTGTCGGCCTCGTTGGACTGCAGCCCTCGCGGCAGGTCGATCAGCAGCGTGCTCTTCGCCGGCGCGCCAGCGACCGCGGCCGAGACGCGAACGAGGAAGCTGTCCGGTACGAACGTGTACGTGAGCCGTA
>DASTGQ010000626.1:0-7674 GCA_035718985.1 Gemmatimonadaceae bacterium | reverse complement strand
AAGGTGGCGCGGATCATCCCGGTGGACGATCCACGCTGAACCAACGCGGGCCATTACGACGAAGGGGATACGCATGCCACGGATGACAGCACGGATGAGACGAATCAAACCGTCTCATCCGTGCTGCTGTCCGTCTGATGGCGGTTCCCCCTTCGTCGTACTAGCCGATGTCGGCGCGACGAGAGCGGGCGTGTGAGGAACCGTCGCCTCGACACCGCATGAACGTCGGACCATGATTCCTCATGCCTGACTATCCCCACCTCCGCCTCCACACCAGCGACGGCGTCCGCACGATCACGCTCGATCGCGCCGAGAAGCTGAACGCCGTGAACGGCGCGCTCGCCGTCGCGCTCGCCGATGCACTCGATGACGCGGCACGGGATGATGCCGTCCGCGTCGTCGTCATCACCGGCGCCGGACGCGCCTTCTGCGCCGGCCTCGACATCTCCGCCCCGCCGGAGATTCCTTCCGCTACTCTCGCCGAGCGGCTCGATCCATACGCGTGGGTGGGTCGGTGGGTGCAGCGCGTGGTGACCTGCGAGAAGCCCCTCATCGCCGCCATCAACGGACCTGCGGCGGGAGCCGGCTTCGGCCTGGCGCTCGCCTGCGACGTGCGTCTCATGGCCTCGTCGGCCACGCTCACGGCGGGTTACGTGCGTCGCGGCCTCAGCCCCGACGCCGGCGTGAGCTACTTCCTGCCGCGCCACGTCGGCCTCGCCCGTGCCGCCGACATCCTCCTCACGGGCCGCGACGTGGACGCCGCTGAGGCGGAGCGCATTGGTCTCGTTGCCATGGTGTCACCCGACGAGGGCTTTGCTGCTGGCGTTGACGCGTACGCGGCGCGACTCGCCGCCGGCGCGCCGGTGGCCCAGGCACTCACGAAGCGCCTGCTCCTCCACGCGCTCGACCAGCCGCTCGACGCGCAGCTCCGCGAGGAGCTGGTGCACATCAAGTACTGCTTCACCACCGCCGACGTTCGCGAAGCGATGACCGCATTCCGCGAGAAGCGGCGGCCAACCTTCCGCGGCGAGTGATGCGGGCGCGCCTGCTTGCGTGCCCCTCCCGCCTGGTCGAGCTTGAGCAACCTCGAGAACCCTTCATCGACTCCACCGTGCGCCACCTGCTCTCACGCCTGGTCCTTCTCGTCGCCGTCACCGCCGCGCCACTCGCCGCGCAATCGGTGCCGCTGCGCATCGCCTATCGCGTCGCCATGCCCGATCCGTCGGCACATCTCTATGAGATCGCCCTCGATGTGGACGGCATCCGGGGCGATTCGCTGCCGCTCCAGCTTCCGGTCTGGTCGCCGGGCCGCTACGCGAAGATGGACTTCGCCAAGAACATCCAGGACTTCATCGTCACCGACGCGAGAGGGCGGCCGCTCCCCTGGACGAAGACCAACGGCTCGCGCTGGGTGGTGATCACGCGCGGCACGCCCGGCGTCCGCGTGCGCTATCGCTCGTTCGACAATGCGCTCTCGGGTACCTTCAGCGTGCTCGATACGGCACACGCCAACTGGAACGGCGCGTCGCTCTTCATGTACGTCGAGGGCCACAAGCCGGACCCCGTCACGCTGTCCATCACGCCGTATGACGGCTGGCACATCCTCAACGGCGACACGCGCAGCGTCGATCAGCGCGACTATCGCTTCGAGAACTACGATCGCCTCATCGACACGCCCACCGAGGTCGCGCCGGCGTTCATGGTGGACTCCTTCGTCGTCGACGGACGCAGGTACCGCACGATGGTGCACCATAACGGCGCGCCGCCCGCGGGCGTCCGCGAGCGCTTCGTCCGTGACGTGGAGAAGATCGTGCGCTACGAGAACTCGGTCTTCTCCGCGCCACCGCTCGACCAGTACACCTTCCTCTTCCACATCGGCTACGCCGGTGGCGACGGGATGGAGCACCTCTATTCCACGCAGATCATCGACCGCCGTCCGTGGGTGGACTCCATGACCGTGCTCGCGGGAATCGGCACGGCGGCGCACGAGTACTTCCACGTGTGGAACGTGAAGCGCGTGCGCCCCATCGTCCTCGGCCCGTTCGACTACACGCGGGAGCAATATCAGCCGAGCCTGTGGGTGGCCGAAGGGTGGACGCAGTACTACGGCATGGCAGCATTGCACCGTGCCGGCATCACGGATCGCGACGAATTCTATCGCTCCATGGCGGGCCTCATCCGCGCCAACCTCACGGCGCCGGGCCGCAAGGAAGTGTCGGCGCGCATGGCGTCGTTCCATGCGCCGTTCTGGGATGGTGCCGCGCAGCAGCAGCCGACCAACGGCAGCCAGACGTTCTTCAGCTACTACACCAAGGGCGCGGGACTGGCGCTCTACCTCGACCTGTACATGCGGGAGAAGTCCGGCAACCACCGCTCCCTCGACGACGTGTTCAACACCCTCAAGCACATGGTGTGGGACGCGCCGAAAGCCTCGTACTACCTGCAGGGCCGCGGCTACACGGAGCGGGACGTCGAGCGCGCTGCCAGCCAGGTGGCGGGCGCGGACATGCATCCCTGGTTCGAGACGTACGTCGGCGGCACGGCCGACCTCGATTACGATGCGTTGCTCGCCGGCGCAGGGCTCCGTCTGGTGCGCGACGAACGCTGGCGGATCGAAGAGCTGCCCGACGCGACGCCGGCGCAACGCAGCGTGCGGGAAGGCTGGATTTCGGGACACCATCAGTGAGCGCGAGCGACGCGGCTGGACGCTGCTCCAGCCGCGTCGCGTGGCCGGTCAGGCGGCCGCGCGGCGCTCCTCGCTCGCGCCAGCCCGCGCATCGCGGGTCACGGTGATGATGGCCACGCCGGCGAGGATCACCGCCGCGGCCAGGATGGTACGCATCGTGAGCGGCTCGTTCGCGAACGCCCAGCCCAGCACCACTGCCACCACCGGGTTCACGTACGCGTAGGTGGCCGCCTTGGCGGCGGTGGTG
The DNA here is from genome assembly GCA_035718985.1 of Gemmatimonadaceae bacterium. Classification (GTDB taxonomy): domain Bacteria; phylum Gemmatimonadota; class Gemmatimonadetes; order Gemmatimonadales; family Gemmatimonadaceae; genus AG11. The sequence goes on along the minus strand of DASTGQ010000626.1, from coordinate 4,741 downwards.
TGCGCCAGCAGGTAGAAGTAGGCCGTGAAGCCGATCAGCGAGCCGAACGTCACCAGGTAGAGGAAGCCGATCAGCGACCGGCCCGTCAGGTGCGCGAGGTCGAGCTGTGCGAGCTCGCCGAGTGCGAGACCCGCCGCAAGCAGGCAGAGACCTCCCGCGAGCATCTGCGTCCCCGAACCGTTGAGGCCCGTGGTGGCGCGCGGGGCGCGCTTGATGAGCAGCGAGCCCACCGCCCATGAGAGCGAGCCGGCCATCAGCACAAGCGCGCCCGCGGGGTTCACCGTGCCTTCGCCGTTGAGCGCATCGGGACCCACGAGTAGCCCCAGCCCCACGAGGCCGAGCGCCAGGCCGACGAACACCGGCGCCGCTGGCCGGCGGCCGCCGGGGCGGAGCCAGTCAAGCAGGACCATCCAGAGCGGCACCACGGCGACCAGCAGGGCGGCGATCCCCGAAGGGACCCGCGTCTCGGCCCACACGACCGCCCCATTCCCGCCAAGCAGCAGCAGTGCGCCGCTCATGAGACCGGTGCGCCAATCGCTCCGCGACGGCCGCTGGGCGCGCTGCACGAACCGCGACCAGGCCAGAAGCAGCAGGCCGGCGATGGTGAAGCGCGCGCCGGCCATGAGAAGGGGCGGCAGCGTCTCGACCGCGAAGCGGATGGCGAGGTATGTCGAGCCCCAGATGACGTACACGGCCGTGAAGGCGGCCAGCAGGCGCGCGCGCATCGGCGGAACATAGCGCGGCGGCCAAGCGTGGCCGCCGGTGCCCTGAGGTGGCCTCCCGGCCGCCGGACCTTGCGGAACAAGTTCGATTTATGTATAGTTGACTTGTTAACTAACTGGGCTCCGCAATGGCCGCTCTCGCTGCACACAACTCATCGCCGTCCGCACCCGGTGCGGATGCGCCACGAGAGGGTGAAGGTTCGCCTCTCACGGCCATGGATGTGGAGCGCCGCGATGCGGAGTTCGCGCGCGAGGCGCTGCCCTGGATCGATGACGTCTACCGGTTTGCGCTCTCGCTCACGCGCGACGAGGCGGACGCCGACGATGTGGTGCAGGAGACCTATCTGCGCGCGTATCGGTCGTGGCACACGTTCATTCCGGGCACGGACTGCCGTCGCTGGCTCTTCACGATCTGCCGCAACGTCTTCCTCCGCTCGCGCGAGCGTCAGCGTCCCACGGTGGATCTCGAGGACGGCGAGCAGGACGCGCTGGCCGCGGGAACGGTGTACGAGGCGGCGCGCGAACGTGGCTACGGTGATCTCTACGCGCGGCTCGACATCGGCCCAGCGCTGCGCGAGGCGATCGACGAGTTGGCCGAGCCATTCCGCTCGGCTGTCATCCTCGTCGACGTGGAAGACATGAGCTACGAGTCCGCGGCCGAGGTGATGGGCGTTCCCATCGGCACGGTGCGATCGCGGCTGTTTCGCGGCCGGCGCCTGCTGCAGGAAAAGCTGGCGTCGCTCGCCGCCGAGTACGGCCTCGCGCCCGCGGCGGCGGGGAGCGACCGATGAGCGCCCCGCCACGCAACGAGCTCGAGGCACTCGGCTTGTCCGCCTCGTGTGCCGACGTGGTACGCCACCTGTGGGACTACCTCGACGATCAGCTCACGCCCGATGGCGCGGATCGCCTTCGGGTCCACATGGCGTCATGCACCACCTGCCGCGGCTATTCGGATTATCAGGCCTGCTTCCTGGAAGCCGTCGCGCGCGTCCGGACGAAGTCCGACGCCCCTGTCTCACTCCGCGAGCGCCTCGCCGAAGGCCTGAAGTCGGAAGGCTGCTCATGCTGGGAGGCGGTAAGGAAGGACAGGAGCGAGGGCTGACTGCAGGACGGCAGGAGCACCGAGTGTCCGGGACCAGGTACGAGGTACCGCTTACTGGTGGTTGTGCCCCGCCCTGATCTCTCCCTCTATTCCGTTCACCACCGCCACGGTGGTAATGGACAGCGCCGGATCCAGCGTCGCCGCCACGGAGCAGTACTTCTCGTGCGAAAGCGCGAGTGCGCGCTCCACGTGTGACGCGTCGATGCCGGCGCCGTCCACGATGTAGCGCAGCTCGACGTGCGTGAATCGCCGCGGAATCTCTTCGCGGCGTTCGCCACGAGCTTCCACCCGCAGCCGCTCGACCGGGGTGCGGCGCTTGGCGAGGATGTCCACCACGTCCACGGCGGAGCAGGCCGCGAGTGCGCTGAGCAGCGCGTCCACCGGCGACTGTCCGGTGACGCCTTCTCCGTCGAGCCTTGCCGTCGGTCCGCCGGGACGACCGGTGTCGAACCGGTGCTCCCCGGCCCACGTCACCTCGATTCGCGCTTCGCGCTTCGGCACGGCCGCCGCCGCGTTCACGGTCGCTGTCTCGCTCTTCGTTCCGTGCGTCATCTGCTCACCTCTCGATCGGGGCGCGGACGGCATTGCCCCACTCCGTCCAGCTCCCGTCGTAGTTGCGGACACGATCGTACCCCAGCAGGTACGTGAGCACGAACCACGTGTGTGACGAGCGCTCGCCGATGCGGCAGTACGCCACCACGTCGTCGCCGGGATGCACTCCCGCTTCGCCCTCGTACAGCGCTCGCAGCTCCTCGGCGCTGCGGAACGTGCCATCGGCGTTGGCCGCACGCGACCACGGCACGTTGCGCGCGCCCGGAATGTGGCCGCCGCGCATCGCGCCTTCCTGCGGATAGTCGGGCATGTGCAGCTTCGCGCCGCTGAACTCGTCCGGCGAACGCACGTCCACGAGCTTGCCGCGCGACTTCACGTGATCCCGCACGTCGGGCATGAAGGCGCGGATCCGCGCATCGTTGCGCTCGCCGGCCACGAACTGCGACGGCTGCACCAACGGCACCTCCTCCACCATCGGGCGTCCCTCGGCTTCCCACTTCACTCGGCCGCCGTCGAGGATCTTGCCGTTGCGGAAGCCGAACAGCTCGAACACCCAGAGCGCGTACGTGGCCCACCAGTTGTTCTTGTCACCGTAGAACACGACCGTCGTGTCGTCGGCGATGCCCAGGCGACGCACCAGCGACTGGAACTGCGCGCGATCGATGTAGTCGCGCACGAGCGCATCATTCAGGTCGTTGTGCCAGTCGATCTTCAGCGCACCGGGAATGTGCCCCATGTCGTAGAGCAGCACGTCCTCGTCGCTCTCGAGCACGCGCACCCGCGGATCATCCAGGTGCCGGGCGAGCCATTCGGTGGTGACGAGCGCGTCCGGGTGAGCATAGTGCCGGGCGGTGATGTCCTGATCGGTCATGGTGATGTCGTGGAGGAGTCCCTTGCACCAATCCGACCTCCCGACGAAAGGTTCGCCGGATCCGTGCTGGAACGCGTCGGCAGCGCACCACCACGTACGGCAGGGGGCAACTGTCCGATCCAGTCGAGGATCGCCGCCGCCTGCGTCTCCCAGCCCGGCTCGGCGAACATGAAGTGCCCGTGTCCGTGCGCGACATGAAGCGGCGCATCGTAGCGCTGTGCGATCCGGCGTGCGACGCCGAGCGGCACGAAGCGATCCTCGTCGCCACTCACCACGAGCAGTGGTGTGCGCGTCACGCTCAGGTCGGCGTCACTGCTGCCGAGCGCGGCCTGCCGTGCCGCGCGCCCGCTGTCGGGCACGAAACGCACGCGATGCCGTTCACGCTCCGCTGGTGGCACGCGGTTGAGCACGAGCGCGTCGATGTCCGCCGGTCGCGGCAGGAAGGCGCGGGACAGGAGCATGGCTGGCAGGTAGCGCGGCATGCGCAGCAGCAGCGATGGCCCGATGACCCTGATGCCGCGGGGCGGCGCCGAGGACACGAGGACGGCCGCTCGCACGAGGTTCCGCGCGGCGAGGAGAAGCGCGACCAGGCCGCCGAGCGAGTGCCCGATGACGATCGGCCGGTCGAGCGCGCGTGCCGCCTCCGCTGCATCGTGGCAATAGGCGGCGATCGACGTGCGCCCGAGGGCCGGAATGGGCGGCGCGGGGGGATGGCCGCGGAAGCTCAGCGCCGCCGCCGGGTGGCCTCGTGCGGCGGCAAGGGGCAGGAACTGCTCGAACACCCAGCTGCCGGCGAACAGGCCATGCAGGCATAACACTGGAGCGCCACGCGGCGATTCGACGTCGACGGTGTCCAGAGGAAGCGAACCGAGCCTGCGGGGGAGCATGCGGGACGATCGTGCGAGGAGACAAGGCTGTCAACTCTCCCTCCCTGGCGCCGAGTCGGGAAGTCGGGCCTCGACGGCGAACACCGGGTACCCGTGTCACTCCCGTTCCAGCTCCCGAACGATCCGCGCCCATACGTGCTGCGCCGCAAGCCGCAGGAAATTCGCTCGAGCCGCCGGGTCCTCCCGGAGGAAGTCGATGAGCCGCGTGCCCGCCTTGCGAGCGTTGCAGGCGTTACATGCCGTCACTAGGTTCCCCGGGGAGTGGTCACCCCCGCGCATGCGTGGCTGCACGTGGTCCACGGTGAGCTCGCCAACATCGAACCGCTCGCCGCAGTACACACATCGGTACTCGTCACGCTCGAAGATCTGTTCCCGTCGCATGGACCCGCTGCTCCCTCCGCTTCCCTCTCGCCGCAACCTCCTCAACGCTGCCCAGCGCTACCTGCTGGAGCCCGATGAGGAGCAGCTGGCCCGCGCCGCCGGCGAGCCTCCCCGTCTCACTTCCCAAGCCATCCAGAAGGTCAGCATGTCCCGCTCCCGCGAACGCATCCTCGCCAACGTCGACGACATGTACCGCGAAGCATTCGAGCGGGCGAAGGCGGCCGGG
>DASTGQ010000625.1:0-4658 GCA_035718985.1 Gemmatimonadaceae bacterium | reverse complement strand
ACGAGCTGTTCGAGCTCGGAATGGGCCGTGTAGAGCAGGGTACCACCCGGGGTCTCGTACACGCCGCGCGACTTCATGCCGACCATGCGATCTTCCACGAGGTCGATGCGGCCGACGCCATGCTTGCCAGCGAGCGCGTTGAGCGTGGCAACGAGCGCCACGGGACCCAGCGCGACACCATTGACGGACACCGGCGTGCCGCGCTCGAAGCCGATCACCACGTCCTCGGGCGCATCGGGCGCGAGGGCCGGTTCGGTGGTGAGCATGAACATGTCCGCCTTCGGGGCCGAATTCGGGTCCTCGAGGTTGCCGCCCTCGTGCGAGAGGTGCCAGAGGTTCGCGTCGCGCGAGTAGATCTTCTCCTTGGTCGCGGCGATGGGGATGCCCTTGGCCGTCGCGTAATCGATGGCGTCCTCGCGGCTGCGGATGTCCCACTCGCGCCACGGCGCGATGACCGGCAGGTCTGGCGCCAGGGTGGCGAACGTCATCTCGAAGCGGACCTGATCGTTGCCCTTGCCGGTGCACCCGTGCGCGAGCGCGTCCGCGCCGACCATGCGCGCGATCTCGACCTGGCGCTTGGCGATCAGGGGACGGGCCATCGCGGTGCCGAGGAGATACTTGCGGTTGTAGACCGCGCCGGCCCGCAGGGTGGGGAAGATGAAGTCGCGCACGAACTCCTCGCGCAGGTCCTCCACGTAGCACGCCTCGGCGCCCGACGCGAGCGCCTTCTCGCGAACGCCGCGCAGCTCGTCGGCGCCCTGACCGATGTCGGCGGCGACGCAGATCACGCGCGCGTCATAGTGCTCGCGCAGCCAGGGAACGATGATCGAGGTGTCGAGGCCGCCCGAGTAGGCGAGGACGATGGTGCGGGGCATGGATGCTCCTGAGCAAAGAGTATGCAGAACGACTGCATATTTACTCAGTAACTCCCGGCACGTCAAGGTCCTTTCCACACGGAAAGACCGGAAGGCGCCGAGCCGGAACGCAATCAGCGCTCGCCGGCGAGCTCGAGCAGGCGGGCGGTAAGCGTGAGTCGAGCGTCCGCGGACCGGGTCACGATGAGGATGGTGTCGTCGCCGGCAATGGTGCCGAGCACCTCGTCGAACTCCTCCTGATCGATGGCTTCGGCGATCGGCTGGGCGCCACTGCGCACTGTATGAAGGACGATGAGCTCGCCGACGCCGTCAATGCGAGAGAAGAGTTGCGGCAAGAGATTGCCCAGCAACGGATTATCGTCTTCGTTCACCAGCGAGCCGGGCACCACGTACCGGCCGCCGTCTTCGGTCGGTACGCGCGCGATTCCGAGGTCTCGCAGATCCCGCGAGAGGGTAGCCTGAGTGACGTCCATGGCCCGGCCAAGGAGCAGCCGTCGCAGCTCCTCCTGACTTCCCACGACGTGTCGTTCGACCAGATCCAGGATCGCCGCTTGGCGCTCGCGCTTCTTCGTCATCGAACCTCTCCGGGCTGGCCCAGTCTATCACCGTCGGTGACCGACCGAAAGGCGGCCATTGACCGGCGGTTATTGCATGATTATGCATTATACCGTGAATAGGATCCCCGTCGGAGTGCTCGGCGCCAGCGGATACGCCGGCCGCGAGCTCTGCAGCCTCATCGCCGGCCATCCCCGATTCTCGCTCGCCTTCGCGACGGCGAACGAGCAGAGGGGGGAATCGGTGCGTCTGAACGGCCAGATCGTGACCTTCGTGGCGTCCGACGACGCGGATCTCTCCAGCGCAGCGCTGGTTTTCTGCGCGTTGCCGCACGGCGCGTCGCTGCCGTGGGTGGAGCGCGCGCGCGAGGCGGGCGCCAAGGTCGTCGACCTCTCGAGCGACCTGCGACCCGGCCACGGCGCGCCTCGCGTGCCGTACGGCATGCCCGAGCTTGGTGCCGAGGCCCGGCAGGCGATTCGCGGCGCCACCGTCGTGGCCAACCCTGGCTGCTACCCAACGTCAATCCTGCTCGCGCTGGTGCCGCTGATCCGTGCGGACCTCGTGCGCGCCGAAGCGACCATTGTCGCCAACTCGGCGAGCGGCGTGACGGGAGCAGGGAACTCGCCCAAGCGCGAGCTGCTCTTCGCCGAGGTGGCCGAGGACTTCCGGGCGTACGGAGTGGGCAACACGCATCGGCACCTGACGGAGATGCGCGCCACGGTCGCGGCCTTCGGAAGTCACGCGGATCTCGTGTTCACCCCGCACCTCCTGCCCGTGGCGCGCGGTATCCTCTCCACCATCACGGTCCCGCTGACGGATCCGCTCGGCGATGCCGTGGCGTTCTACCGGGACGCGTATGCGGGAGAGCCGTTCATCCAGGTGAGCGATACGCCCCCGTCGCTCCGCGACGTGGCACATCGGAACGTCGTGGCGCTCTCGGCAACGATGCTGGCCGGTACACGGCAGCCGACGCTGCTGGTGACCTCGGCGATCGACAACCTGATGAAGGGTGCGTCGGGACAGGCCCTGCAGAACGCAAACCTCATGTGCGGGCTGGACGAGTGCACGGGGCTGCCGGAATGACGCGTGTCATCAAGGTGGGTGGCCGACCGCAGATGGACCGCGCCCTGCCGGCGGCACTCGCGGCCGCGCACGCGGCGTCGCCCGCGTCGCTGCTGGTGGTGCACGGCGGCGGCGACGAGATCGGCACGCTGCAGCGGCTGTATGGTGTCGAGGCGCGGTTCCATGACGGACGCCGCATCACCAGCACGCTCGATCTCGCCATCATCCGCATGGCGCTCTCGGGTTCGGCGAACAAGCGGCTGGTGTCGGCGCTGAACGATCACGGCGTGTCCGCCATCGGGCTGTCCGGCGAGGACGCCGGGCTGCTTCGCGCGACGCCGCTCGACCTGGACCACTATGGGTTAGTGGGTCGACCGGTGGCGGTGAACGTGGCGCTGCTTCGCCATCTGCTCGCGGGCGGTGTGCTGCCGGTGATCTCACCGGTGAGCCGGCGGGACGCAGCGAGCGACGGGGAGCCGGCAACGCTCAACGTCAACGGCGACGATGCCGCCGCGGCGATCGCCGCCGCGATGAATGCGGAGGAGCTGCTGCTGGTATCCGACGTTTCCGGCGTGCTGGTGGACGGCACGCCGCTCGAGGAGCTGGACGCGGAGACCGCGCGGCAGTTGATCGCCGACGGCACCGCCTCGGGCGGGATGAGGGCAAAGCTGCAGGCCGCGCTGTCCGCGCTGGCGGGCGGTGTGGAACGAGTACGGATCTCAGACATCGCGGCGATCGAATCCTTCGATCGCGGCACGGTCCTGACAAAAGAAGAGAGCGTGTGCGCATGACGGCACCCACGATGACGCCAACGACCGGCCAGCAGGCCATTCCCACCACCGAAGCGCAGCCCGGGAGCGCCGGCCAGCCAGTCTCACTGGAGAGCCCGATCCTCGGCACCTACAAGCGCGCGCCCGTGGAGTTCGTGCGTGGCAGCGGCGTGCGCCTGTTCGACGCCGAGGGGAAATCGTACCTCGACTTCGTGAGCGGGATCGCGGTGAACGCACTCGGCTACGATGACGCGGGGTTGAAGCAGGCGATGCATGCCGCGGCTGAGGGGCTCGTGCACACGTCGAACCTGTACAGCACCGCGCCGGGCGAGCGCCTGGCGGCGGCGCTGGTGGAACGCTCGTTCGCCGACAAGGTGTTCTTCTGCAACTCCGGCGCGGAGGCGAACGAAGGCGCGTTCAAGTTCGCGCGCCGGTGGGCGCGCACGCTGGGCGAGGCCAAGCACGAGATCGTCGCGCTGCGCGGCGCGTTCCACGGACGGCTGTTCGGCACGCTCGCGGCGACGGATCGTCCCGCGTACCGGCTGCCATTCCGTCCGCTCACGCCTGGCATCTCCATCTTCGAGCGCGACCTCGCGGACCTCGACGCGGTACTGAGCGCTGATACCACCGCAGCGCTCATCGTCGAGCCGGTGCAGGGCGAGGGCGGTGTCCGCGTCCTCGACCCCGGATTCCTTCGCGAGCTGCGGGCGCTCACGAAGGAGCGCGGCATCGCGCTCATCCTGGACGAGATCCAGTGCGGCCTCGGCCGCACGGGGACGCTGTTCGCGTACGAGCAGGCCGGTATCGAGCCTGACCTGTTGACGCTGGCGAAGCCGGTGGCCGGTGGCCTGCCGATGGGCGTGATCCTGATGACGAACGAGATCGCACGCACCATCAAGCCCGGCGATCATGGCACGACGTTCGGCGGCGGACCGTTCGTGTCGTCCGTCGCGCTGCACGTGCTGGAGCGGCTGGCGGATCCGGCACTGCTCACGCACGTGCGGGAGACGGGCGAATGGTTCGGCGAGGAGCTGAACGAGATCGCGCATCGCACGAGCCGCATCCGGCAGGTGCGTGGCGTGGGCTTCATGTGGGGGGTGGACGTGATGGGCACGGCAGCCCACGTGGTGAGCGAGGCGCTCGCGCACGGCTTGCTCGTCTGCTCGGCTGGCGACTACACGGTTCGGCTTCTCCCGCCGCTCGTCGCGACCCGGGAGGATCTCGCGCGTGGACTGCAGATCCTGGAGGAAGTGCTCTGATGGCGCCTGATCTCATGGTACGGCGTGCGCGGCCACAGGACGCGGCGGCGATCTCGCACCTCAACAACACCTTCGCCAACGAAGGTCGCATGCTGAAGCGCACGCCGGAGATGATCTCCCTGGCGATCGACGACTAC
>DASTGQ010000624.1:0-2041 GCA_035718985.1 Gemmatimonadaceae bacterium | reverse complement strand
GGAATCGATGTACGCCTCCATGACGAGCGGCTCGTCATCGGTGGTGGTTGAAGTGGCGGCGGCCGTGGCGATGGCCGTGGCGGTAGCGCTCGCCGGCTCCGCGGGAGTTGCGCTGGCCACTGCAGATTGTGGCGCTGGAGCGAGCGCCGCCGCAGCGGAGGCGTTCACCACCGGGGCAGGTTCCGCTGCTGCCGGCGATACGGCCCCTGGCGCGCCGTTGGATGATGCCGACACGGCCGCCGGCGGGATCGAGGCGAGCAGCTCCAACACCGCCGCGGAGCCGCCCGCGGTACGCATCAATCCTTCCGCGAGACGCTGCGCCAGCTTCGCCGGCAGCGTCGCGTTCAGCTCGGCCACCTTCGCGTCATACTCCGCGCGCAGTGCTTCCGCGCGATGCGCGAGATCGGCCTCGAGCTCCGCCGACACCGCGTCGTGCACGGCCATCGGGATCTCGATCCCCGCGAGCTGCCTGAGCTGCGACCAGAACTGCTGCCGCTCCTCGGCGAGGGTGACGATCTCGGTAGCCACCGCAAGGCGGCGCAGCGTGCGCTCCTTGGTCAGCGTCCACAGGAACGGCGTATGCCCTTCGCGCTGCGTCGCGTCCGCCGCGACGTACTCGTGAAAGAGCATCGGTGACGGTGCGTCGTCGGGGAGTGGGCGGAAGTGCTGCTTGAAGCGCGCTTCCGTGGCCGCCCAGTCGGCCACCGTCACCGGCAGCTCCATGGTCCGCGACGCGCCCGTGTCGTCCACGTATTCGAGCGTGTACGTCGGCCATGGATCTGACGGTGATGGATTGCCCTCGAGACTCAGGCAGTCGGCGAAGCTCGATCCGGCGTCCGGGTCGTACGTGAGGAACGGGAACGCCCGGCTCTCGAGGGCGAGACGCGCCGCATGCTGCGACCAGTCATCCGCGAGTCCGTGCTCCACGGGGCAGGGCGTGTACACGTTGATCAACACGGGCCGGCGCTTGTGCAGCCCCTGGAGCACGCCGGCGAGCAGGTGTGACGCGGCGGCCTGTGAAGTCTGGTGCACGTACGCGCCGCGGTGCGCGATGGCGATGAGCGCGAGCTCCTTGCGCACTTCCGTCTTGCCGTGCTGCGACGTGCCATAGGCGGACATGTCCGCCACCTGCCCCGTGTAGCCCGAGGTGCACGCCTGGCCGCCGGTATTGGAATAGACCTGCGTATCCAGCACCACGACGCGGATCGGCTTCCCGCTCGCCAGGAGCCGCGAGAGGTTCTGGAACCCGATGTCGAGCATGGCGCCGTCGCCGCCCATGGCGACGATCGGCGGGCAGAGCGCGAACTCGTCGTCGGTGAACTGCTTCCAGTCGAGTGCGGCGAGCGCCGGCTCGTCACGCTCGGCGTCGTACGTGCCGGCGGCGAGCAGTCCGGCGCGACGCACAGCGACGAATTCGTCTGCCATCTTCCGCATGTGCGCCTCGAACAGGCCGATGGCGACGGACGGGGCGTCCTGGAAGAGATGATTGACCCACGGGAAGGGATAGGGATTGTACGGATACGTGCTCCCCCACACCGAAGAACAGCCGGTGCTGTTCGCCATTCCCAACGCGGCGCGACCATTTCCGCTCGGTCCTTCCACGTAGCGCCACTTCAGGTCGCGCAGGCGATTGAGCGTGTCGTCGAGCAGCTCACGCTCGTCCGGTGCCTGCGCTTCCAGCGCGGCGATCAGCTCGTCCAGCCGCGCGACCTGCCTCGCGACCCGCGGCTGCATCGACGCGCTGATGGCGGAGACGATCAGGTGCACCGCCGTCTTCTCGCCGCACCCCATGCACGCGCCGTCGCCACCGACCATGGACCGATAGGTGCTCTTCTTCAGGAGCAGCGAGGAGAGGACGCCGATCCCCTCATCCACGTCCGCCACGTTCACATAGCGGTCGTGGGTGTCGGGAAGGCGGTCGTGCACATGCCAGTCCTGTCGCAGCTTCTCGAGCGCCGGCGAATCCTGCTGCACCGTGACGAGCGCCCCGTCAGGGCACACGGCGACGCAGAGGTTGCATCCCTTGCACGCCTCGGGGTTC
>DASTGQ010000623.1:0-2722 GCA_035718985.1 Gemmatimonadaceae bacterium | reverse complement strand
GGGATGGCGTTCGTGATGATCCCCGTCGCGTCCACGCTGTCGCCCACGACGTAGCGCTTGGCGCTGTTGTTCAGCGCCCAGATGCCGTTATTCCGGGTGGCGGTCGAGAAGTAGACGTTGTACACGTAGCTGGTGGGGATGCCGGCCACGGCGGCCTTCGCCGCCGCGTAGTTGGACGCGCCGCCGATGCCCATCAGCGCGCGGGCCTTCACCAGCTTCGCCGCATACAGCACGCGCAGGCTGAGCGTGTCGCTGGCCGTGCCGATGGTGCCGATGGCCGAATCAGCGCTCGTCACCGCGCGCTGGAACGCCTCGATCACGGACACCCCCGCGCCCTCGACGATGGTTCCCGTGCTGCCGTCGGAGAACGGCTGCCCGTTGCAGAAGTTGTCCGCCGACAGCAGCTCGGCGTACCCACGGATCATCTGCATCTGCGCCACGTACGCGTTGGCGGTCGCCGCGCTCGTCGGCGGGTACTTGCGCAGGGCGTCGATCGCCTGGTTGGCCGAGATGCGGGTCTGGTGGATGTAGCGATACCCGGCGGTGACGATGCTGTTGTCGAGCGCGATCGTGCGCTTGTCCGTCTCGTCGCGCTGGATGAAGGTGTCACCCGACTTCCATTCGTCGGCGAGCATGCCGCTCATGAACCAGACGCCTTCCGTGTTGGCCGGTGCGGCACCGGTCATCGTCGTCAGCCGCTGCACGACGCCGAGCCGGAGCCCCTCGGCGCCGTCCGGCGAGTTGACGTTGGCCGGGTTGATGATATCGGGATCGACTGCCGTGAGGAGCGCATCGTTGACGCTCCCGCTGCAGGCCGTCAGCGCGAGTCCGCCGGCAATGAGCATCGCCACGGCGACCGAGCTGTGCTTGAAATATGGATTCATGTGATTGGGCTCCCGGTCAGAAGCCGAGGTTGAGTCGGAGCGTGAAGTAGGTCGGCGGCGGCGCGGTCTGGAAGTCGTTCGGCACGTTGTTCGAGCCGTAGCTGGCTTCCGGGTCCACGCCGGAGTACTTGGTCCACACGTGCAGGTTTCTCGCGGCGAAGGTCAGGCTCGCCGACTGGGCGCGGAAGACGCGCGTCGCCATGCGGTCCGGCGCGGAGTAGGTGACCGAGAGCTCGCGGAAGCGCACGAACGAGCCGTCCTCGATGAAGCCGGCCTGGGTGCGGGCCGGGTTGTCGCGCAGGGCCACGACGCGCGCCTGCTGGTCGAGCGGCGCGGTGGGATCGGCCTCCTCGCGGCAGTTCAGGCGGTTCTGGCAGCGGATGCGCTGCGTGTCGTTGTCGCCCTTGTAGCCGCCCTTGTAGTCGAACAGGGTGGCGATCCGCAGCGTGCGGTTGAGGAAGTCGAAGCCGTTGTTGAGCGACATCTCGTAGCGCGGCGCCGAGTAGCCGAGGAACACCGCCGTGTCACCGACGGTGACTTCGGTGACGTCGAGCACGCCGTCGCCGTTCTTGTCGGCGTACCCCGTGATGGGGCGCGACCACCAGCCGAACAGCGGATAGCCGGCGCGCTCCTGGATCAGCGTGCCGACGATCGGCGGCACGGGGCCCATGTCCACCAGCTTGTTGGCGTTGGACGACGCGGAGAACGTGGCATCCCAGCCGAAGCGCCTCGCGTCGAGGATCTGCGCCGTGATCTGGCCCTCGACGCCGGCGTTCTTCACCGAGCCGAGGTTCTCGAAGCGCGACGTGGACACGCCGGCCGACGGCGGCAGCACGCGCGAGATGAGCGCGTCCTTCGTCAGCTTGCTGTAGTAGGTGAGCTCGAGGTTCACGCGCTGGTCCAGCATCTTGGCGTCGAAGCCGCCCTCGAACTCGGTGGCCCGCTCCGGCTTCAGGTTCGGGTTGCCGACGGCGGACAGGATGATGCCGTTGACGTCCGCCCGGTCGGCGTTGACCTGCGCCGCCGAGAAGTAGCGGAGCGCGTCGTTCGGGCCCGGCTGGGTGCCGGCCGCGCCGTACGTCGCGCGCAGGCGGAGCTGGTCCAGCATCGGGATCTTCGGGAAGAACTCCTCGTCGGAGATCACGTACGAGGCGCTCAGCTTCGGGTAGAACACCTGCTGGAAGTTCGTGCCGAAGGCGCTGTTCTGGTCGGTGCGGAAGGCGCCGGTGAGGAAGAGCCGGTCACGGAAGGCGAGCGCCTCCTCGAGGAAGATGCCGAGCGTCTTCGTGTATGACGTGGCCGCCGAGACCGACTGGATGGCGCCGTCCGCCGGCGTCACCGTGCCCGGGGCGAGCTGCTCGCCACTCGCGCCGTTCCGGTCGAACGCGTAGTTCACGTACTGCGCGCCGAGCGTCGTCTTCGAGTTCAGCGTCGTCGTGGGCTGGAACGTGCCCGACGATGCGACGTCGAAGCTGAAGTTGCGGACGTTCGTGCGGTTGTCGATGGAGAAGCCGAGGCGGCTCGTGCCGAAGTCCGAGCAGTTGCTGCGGCGGCAGAGATCCGTGTCGACGCGGTTGGTGTAGTCCACGCCGACGTTCGCGCGGTTGGCCATCCACGAGAAGGGACGCCAGTTCGCATTCACGCCGCCGATGAAGCGGTTGATCTGCTGGTTGAACGTCTCCTGGAAGATGTCGCCGGGCGTGAAGGCGCGGTAACCGTTCTTCGGGAAGCCGAGCGAGCCAAGGCCGTTGTTGCGGTAGCCCGGGCCGCCGTACGCGCTCGACGCGAGGCCGGTGGTGTTGTTGTCCGTCTGCGGCAGGCGCTGGTTGGAGTGGATG
>DASTGQ010000622.1:0-6244 GCA_035718985.1 Gemmatimonadaceae bacterium | reverse complement strand
CGAGTCGGGGCGCGCCGCGTGGAACGCACTGCCAGCTAGTCGGGGCGGGCGGCGTGGAACGCCGCCCTTTCCGGGCGCTTGGCCCGTCGCTTCGCTCGGGCCTATGCTCTCAGCGCGGCGGCGCTTTGCGCCGCCTCGCTGCGAACAGCACGCCCATCCGGCCAGACGCTCCACCCCAACGCCGTGCCCGACAGACGCGCCCCTGTGCGCCGCCCCGAGAGCGAGCGAAGCGAGCACCCTGACAGCAAGCCAAGGCGGCGCAGCCGCCGGGCAGCGCCCGGACTAGCCGGCGGTGCTCGCGCCGCCGCTAGTTCCGCGCCGCTACCGTTCTCGGGCGGTCGAGCCCGACGTAGAGCATCCCGGCGGAGGGCGTGCGGCTCGGGTCCACGGCGGTCCGGGCGGAGCCACGGAGGTACGCCGACACGGCGTCGGGCGTGGCGTACGGATGCGACTCGAGGTAGAGCGCGACCGCCCCGCTCACGTAGCCCGCGGCCATGGACGTGCCGGTCCAGAGCTGCGACGTTGCATGACCCGTCAGGTCGATGCTCGGCAGCAGCACCGAGTCGCCGGGCGCAAAGAGGTCCACGCACGGGCCGTACGCCGTGCCGGGCGCGCGTTCGTCCAGCAGGGAATCGGCGCCGACGGCGCGCCGCACCCGTGACGCGCCGACGACGATCGTGCCCGGGGCGTTGGCCGGCGCGATGCGGCAGGCGTCGAGGTCGAAGTTGCCCGCGGCGACGACGACCGGAATGCCGGCGTCGTTGAGCGCGCGTACCGAGGCGTCGAGCGCGGGAATGCTGGCCGAAGTGTCGGCGATGAACGACCAGTTCGCCACGGCGCGCCGGCCCGGATGCCGCGCCACGTCGTCGAGCACCCAGCGCGTGCCGCGAACGATGGCCTCGATCGTCCCGCGCATGCGGCTGCAGTCCACCATCTTCACGTCCACGATCTCCGCCTCCGGCGCCACGCCGAGGGTGGCGCCCGCCACCGCGCCCGCGACGGCGGTGCCATGCGCGTTGCACACCGGGGGCCCGTCGGGGAAGGCATCGAAGCCGCGGCGAACGCGGCCGGCGAGCTCGGGGTGCGTTCCGACCACGCCGCCATCGAAGACGTAGACCGTGACACCGGCCCCGCTTCCGTAGTGGCGGTAGGTCTGGTCGAGGGGAAGCTGGCGCTGGTCGATGCGGTCGAGCGCAAAGGAGACGGTCGGCTCCTCGACGTAGCTGGTGCTGGTCGTCGTGCTCGCCAGGGTGGCGCCGGCCGAGCCGAGGAGCAGCGTGCTGCCGCGATCCGGTGCCCCCGATGCACAGCCGAGCGCGAGCAGCGCAGCGCCAAGTGCGACGGAGGCGCACCGGGTCCGTGAGACAGCGCTGATGTCGATCGGCATGCGACGATGCTGAAAGAGTGCCCTTCCCCGCGCGACGAACGCCGCGCAGAGCGTGGATACTCATTTGGCATGCCAGCGGAACTCGGTAGGTGGGTAGGTCGGTAGGTGAGAACGTGGGTTGGAATCGGACGGGGTGATTCGGCTCTGCTGACTCACCTACCCACCTACCCACCTACTCACCTACTCACCTACCCTACCTCACCAGCGCCTCCACTTCCGCCGCCTTGCACTTCTCGGCGTGGCCGGGATAGGAGTGGCCGCAGTGGACGCACTGTTCGCCGAAGCCGGTGCGTCTCCAGATGAGGTAGTAGACGGCGCGCTGCAGCTTGGCGACCCGATCTTCCAGATCCTGGATCGTGGTGCTGGTGCCGGATGACATCGTCTGGCTCCTTCGTGGTCGTGGCGGGGGCGCGACAGAGTTGTGGCGTGGACGCCCAATGCGGCCAAGTTATGCCACGCCCGGTTTCTCGCTACCAGCGCGCAGCGGCTCGAGCTCGTAGAGGGCGAGTCGGACGGCGGCGAGCGCCGGCTCGGCGATGGCGTAGTGGACCTCGCGCCCTTCGCGTCGCGGCGTGACGAGGCCGGCCTGACGAAGGGTGCGCAGGTGATGCGAGACGAGCGACTGGCCGAGGCCGAGCACGTCCATGATGTCGCTGACGCAGCGTTCGCCGTCGACGAGCGTCTCGAGGACGCGGAGGCGCGTCTCGTCGCCGAGGGCGCGGAATCGGAGGGCGGCAACGGCTCGCGCCCGGTCGGAGATGTCCGGCATGCCCGATTATATCAATTGATATTTATCGGTGCAAGCCGAGTGTCACCGAGGCGAGGTGCGGGTCAGCGTGCCGACACCGGTGCGTCGACGCGAGTCGGTGCACCGGTGTGCGATCACTGTGACGAGGTCAGCGGCGGCGTGCGGTCAGGGCGACGACGTGCGATCGTCGGAGCTGGTCTTCGGAGCTCCGCCCTTGCCGCCGTATCCGCTCTCGTGCTCGGTGGGGTGCGACTCCACCTGCGCCTTGCGGTGCGCCTGCATCTCGTCGCCGGCCCCGGTGGTGCGCTCCGGCCGGGCTGGTAGCGTGTCCGAATGCTCGCCGGGCGACATCTGCTGCTCCTGGTCGGGCGCGCCCACGCGCGTCCCCTGTCCGTCGCCGAAGCCTTCCTTCGCGTTACGGTCGTTGCGATCCATGCAGTTCCTCCTGGTTGCCCGGGGTAGGGGCAAGGGAAGGGCCAGAAGAACGTGAGACGTGAGACGTAACTGCCAACGCGGTCACGCTTCACCTCTCACGCTTCACGTCTCACATGCTGTTCTTGCGTCTCACATGCTGTTCTTGCGTCTCACGTTCTGTTCCTGGTGTGCATCAACGCGCCTCCCGCGCGTCTCCCCGATGGCTGGTGTCGTGCGGCCCGGGGGGCCATGTTGTCCCTCCATGGTCCCGCCCGATCGGCTCACGGCCCTCTTCGCCCAGTATCACGTGCCCCTCGTCCGCTTCCTCACGCGGCGGCTCGGCGATCGCGATGCGGCGGAGGAGATCGCGCAGGAGACGTTCGTGCGGGCGATGAAGCAGGAGACGATTTCGAGCGAGCGGTCGTGGCTTTTCGCCGTGGCGTCCAATCTCGTCCGCGACGAGGGGCGGCGCGCGCAGCGGCGGCAGCGGCGCCTCGAGCTGCTGCGCGAGCAGGAGCAGGCCGACGCGGTGACGGAACCGCCGCCCACCTCCATGGAGCGGGCAGCGGAGCGCGACCTGGCACGGCGGGCGATCGAGATGCTGGGCGAGCGGGACCGGGAGGCGCTGCTCATGCGCGAAGAAGGGCTGGACTACGAGGAGATCGCCCGTGCGCTGGATCTCTCGCCCGGCTCGGTAGGCACGACGCTGTCGCGCGCGCGGCGGCGACTGATGGAGGCGTACGAGTCGCTCCAGGCGGAGCAGGACGTCCGGCCGGCATGATCACGACGAAACGGCGACAGTCGCGGGAGGCGCGATGATGAGCGAGCGCGACGCACACCCCGACGAGGGAACGATCCACGCGTGGCTCGACCGGCAGCTCGACGACACCTCGGCCGCCACGCTGGAGGCGCACCTGCAGCGCTGCGACGAGTGCGCCGAGCGGGTGGCCGAGGCGCGCGGGCTGATCGCCGGCGCGTCGCGCATCGTGGCGTCGCTGGACGACCCGTCGCACGCCGCGGTACCGCGCGATCCGTTGCAGCTCGAGCAGCCTGCGCCAGCACCTCCCCGGGTGCTGACCCTGTCGCACGCGGCGCGGTTTCCAGCCTTCCGCATCACGCCCGCGCGCTCGGCGATCGCGGCAGTGCTCGTCGTGGCGGTGGGACTCGCCATCCTCCACGAGCACGAGCACCCGACGTCGGAGCTGGCGCGGGAGAAGGCGATCGAGTCGGCCGCTGCACCGAGTGCCGCGGTGCCAATGACCGGCGCGCCGGCCATCGCGCCGGCTCCCACCACGGTGGACACGACAGCCGGCGAGCGGGTGGCCACCGCGCGCACCTTCGCCAAGGCGCAGCGCGAGACGACGGTGAACGCCGACCTCGCGCGAACGCGGCGGCTCCCGACGTCTGCTGCGGCCTCGCCGCTGCAGCAGACGATCGCCGCGTCGAAGGCAGCCGACAGCGAAGTGGACGCCAGGCACAACGAAGCGGTGAACGCGCCGCTCCTCGCACGGAGCGGCACAGCGGCCGGAGCAGCAGCCGGAGTTGCGGCTGGGGCGGCGCGAGCGGCGGCCCCGGCGGCTGCGTCCACCGTGGAAGCGCCGCAATGCTACCGCGTGGAAAGCGCCACGGGAGCGGAGGCATCGTGGGGCGACGTGGCGCTCCCCTTCGTCCTCGCGCTCGACGCGCCGGCCACGCGCAACTCGGCGCGCGTGCTCACGGCGGACGGCAAGGAGAGTGACGTCCGCGCCGTGTTCGAGCATCGTGCCGGGGACAGCCTGCTGTTCACCATGCGTCGCATCGGCTACACGGGCACCCTGGCCGTGGGCGAGCCCGGTGACGTGCGCGCCGGCGTGATGCGCTCGGCTCCATCCGCGCTGGCACTCGACCAGGTGGTGGTGACCGCCGCCCCGACGGCCGAGCCGCGCCGAGCGATGCGCGCCAAGGCGAGCGCTGCCGCGTCGCGCGAGGACTCAGCCGCCGCCGCACAGCGTCGCGCCACGCCGGCGGTGCCAGTGGTGGTGAGGAAGGTGCCGTGCGGTAGGTAGGGCGGATGACGATGGACCGATGGACCGGAGGACCGATGGACCGAAAAGGCACACCGGACATTGTTCGGTGTGCCGTCCCGGTCCTCCGGTCCTCCGGTCCTCCGGTCCTCCGGTCCTCCGGTCCTCCGGTCCTCCGGTCCTCCTCTCACAGGCGTAGATGTTGCGCCTGAGCCTCTCGCGCAACTCGAGGTTCGTCGCGGCAATCCCCCGCATCCGAGTCTGGCTCGGCCAGCGCCAGCATCGCGCACCGACCACGCGACTTCCGCGACACCCGTCAGTCCAGCAGACCTGCTTGATGCAAGATCGTCCGAACGTCCCTACCTGGCACCACGACGCCGTCATCTATCAGCTCCACGTCAAGGCCTTCCGCGATTCCAATCGGGATGGCTTCGGAGACTTTCGCGGACTGCTCGAGAAGCTCGACTACATCGCCGAGCTCGGTGTCACCACCATCTGGCTGCTCCCCTTCTATCCCTCGCCGCTTCGCGACGACGGGTATGACATCGCCGACTACTGCGGGGTGCACCCGAACTACGGCACGCTGGAGGACTTCAAGGAGTTCCTCGCCGCCGCGCACGCGCGCGGGCTCCGCGTCCTCACCGAGCTGGTCATCAACCACACCTCCGACCAGCACCCTTGGTTCCAGCGCGCCCGCACCGCACCCCGGGGATCGCCGGAGCGCGACTTCTACGTCTGGTCCGACGACGCGAACCGCTACTCGGGCGCGCGGATCATCTTCACCGATACCGAGACGTCCAACTGGACGTGGGACCCGGTCGCCCAGCAGTTCTACTGGCATCGCTTCTTCAGCCACCAGCCCGACCTGAACTTCGACAACCCGGCCGTGCTCGAGGCGGTGCTCGACGTGATGCGCTTCTGGCTCCGGCTCGGCGTGGACGGCCTTCGCCTGGACGCGATTCCCTACCTCGTGGAGCGCGAAGGCACCAACTGCGAGAACCTCCCGGAGACGCACGCCGTCCTTCGCTCCCTGCGCGCGGCGATGGACGCGGAGTTCCAGGACCGGATCTTCCTCGGCGAGGCGAACCAGTGGCCATCGGACGTGCGCCCGTACTTCGGCGACGGCGACGAATGCCACATGGCGTTCCACTTCCCCGTGATGCCACGCATGTACATGGCGCTGGCCAAGGGAGACCGCACGCCGATCGTGGACATCCTGGCGCAGACGCCGCCGATCCCCGAGGGGTGCCAGTGGGCAATCTTCCTCCGCAACCACGACGAGCTCACGCTCGAGATGGTGACGGACGAGGAGCGCGACTACATGTACGCGCAGTACGCGCGCGATCCGCGCATGCGCGTCAACGTCGGCATCCGGCGGCGCCTCGCCCCGCTGATGGACAACGGGCGCAAGGAGATCGAGCTGATGCACGCGCTGCTCATGTCGCTCCCCGGCTCGCCGGTGCTCTACTACGGCGACGAGATCGGCATGGGCGACAACATCTACCTCGGCGACCGCAACGGTGTGCGCACGCCGATGCAGTGGTCGCCCGATCGCAACGCCGGCTTCTCGAGCGTGGCGAGCGCGGCGCTCTACTTCCCGGTGATCGTCGATCCGCCGTACGGCTACCACACGGTGAACGTGGAAGCCCAGGAGAGCACGGTGACGTCGCTCCTCCAGTGGATCCGCGCGAT
>DASTGQ010000621.1:0-2035 GCA_035718985.1 Gemmatimonadaceae bacterium | reverse complement strand
AACCATGCGGGTTTCGATAGCCACGCGGTCGAGTGGGCCCGCTTGGATTCGAACCAAGGACCAACGGATTATGAGTCCGCTGCTCTAACCAGCTGAGCTACGGGCCCCGAGCTATCTAACCTAACAACCGGTTAGGAAATTCTCGCCTTGCGCCTTCCCTCAACGTTCAGTCGCGCGCGATCTTGGTGCGACGCGCACGAGGTCGACTGCGGCGGGCGAGCAAGCCGTCGACCGGTGACCGGTGCTGTTGTGCGATGGCGAAGACGAGCAGTGAGATGCCGCTGCCAAGGAGCGCGCCGGCAATGACATCGCTGAGCCAGTGGACTTGGAGGTATGTGCGACTCCAGGCCATGCCGACGACACCCAGGCTCGCCAGCGACCACCACAACCTGCGGCGCGTCCCGGGTGGGGTGAAGAGCAGGACGAGTGCGACGCAGGTCGCGCCGCCGTAGGTGGCATGTCCGGAGGGGAAGGACGGGCCGACGGCGTGGACGAGCGCATGGGGCGGACGCGGGCGATCGATCAGTGCCTTGATGGCCACGGAGAGCAGTGGCGCCAGGCTCTCTGCGACGACGAAGGCGGCCAAGGCGAGCCAGCGGCGGCGCCGCAGGAGGAGCAGTCCGACGAGCGTGAGCCCGAGGGCCCGGCCGAGTCCACGCCCGAGCCAGTCGAACGCCAGCGCGAGGTGGGTGAGGAGCGGGGTCTCGAGGTGATGCATTGCTTCGGCCCAGCTGCGGTCAACGCTGAGCGGTCCTGCCGGTACGAGGATCGCGATCAGGAGGACGAGCGCGAGCCCTCCACCGGCTGCCCAAAGAGCGTGGGTCGGCTGCGCGAGAAAGGACTCACCTGCCGTGGCCGCCTGAGCATCAGGTAGCACGGTGGCCATGGGGCCTTTGTTCGGCGTGTTGCTCATCCTCCGAGTCTGACGACGGGATACTTGGCCGGTCACCTTCGAGAAGCCCACTGTCGCGGGGGAAGCATCGATACTGGGGGATCCCCTCGAGGAGGCAGACGATGATCGACAAGAGACCGATCCTGCTGGCAACCGACGGCTCGCCCTCGGCTGCAGAGGCAGAGCGCGTAGCCGTTCAGATCGCGCAGGTGTTCGACGTCACGCTGTTGGCGGTCGCCGTCGCGCATCTGGCGGTTCCGGCGCTCGGCTACAGCGGCTACGGCTATTCGAACATCATTTCGGAGCTGACCGAGGCGGAACACCACCGCGTCGAGAAACTCCTCGCCTCGGTGACCGAGAACGCCGAGGCCGCCGGCGTCCGCTGCCTGACCTTCGCCGAAGACGGATTGCCGGCCGAGGAGATCGCACGTGTCGCGGGGGATCGCGACGCCCAGTTGATTGTGGTGGGCTCCCACGGTTGGGGGGCCGCCCGGCGACTTCTGTCCGGAAGTGTCTCAACCGGCCTCGTTCATACGGCACCGTGCCCCGTGCTTGTCGTTCGCGGCGCGCACGAAGAGCTCGCGCAGCCGGTCGTCTGATAGACGCCCTGCCTCATCCTGGCTCACTGTCGGCCAGCGGCCGCTGGGCTGGCTACTTGGAGTACCGGACTCGGGTGCTTGCCCTGGGCGCGGTCGTCGCGATCGCGATCGGCTGGGTGCTGCACCTGGTCGGCAAAGGCGATGCCGGCCGAGCGAGATGGCGAAACACCGAGGCCAGGAGCGGCAGTGCTACGGGACCGCCGACCGCCCGTGAGTCTTGGAGGTTGAGCTTGCGTGGCATTTCCACGGCGGTTTGACCGAGTTGCCATCGGAGCGGCCATGAGCGCGGCTTACGCCGCGCTCCGATCCTGCTCGTAACTGAGACCGTTGACGAAGCCTTCACGCCAGGTCGGGTAAATGAGTTTCCAATCGAGCTCACGCTTCGCCTTCACGTTCGATGCGCCACGGGCCTCCGTCATCATCGAGACGAGCTGCTCGCCGGCCACGAGCCTGCCGAGCCACTCCGGCACGTGGCGGGGCGGCTTCGCATCGAGCACCTTGGCCAGATAGGGAAGCCACTCTGACGTCGCCGCCGGCTCGTCGT
>DASTGQ010000620.1:0-2838 GCA_035718985.1 Gemmatimonadaceae bacterium | reverse complement strand
ATCTCGCTCGGCAAGATCGTCCAGATCCGCGAGCGGCTGCTCCAGTCCCAGGCCGCCGGGACGAAGGTGTATCGCCTGGAGTCCGGCGACCCGAGCTTCTCCGTCGCGCCGCACGTGCTCGACGCCGTTGCCCGGGCGGCGGCGGCGGGCAAGACGCACTACGTCCCCAACAACGGCATTCCCGAGCTGAGAGCGGCGCTCGCCGAGAAGGTCGTCCGCAAGAACGGCATGCGCGACGTGGACGCCACTGACGTCTTCCTCACCAACGGCGCCATGCACGCGCTCTACGCCACCTTCGGTGCCCTGCTGGCGCCGGGCGACGAGGTCATCATCCCCGACCCGATGTGGACGGAGGTGGCCGAGAACATCCGGCTCGCCGGTGGGGTTCCCGTTGGGGTGCCGCTGCGCGCCGAACGCGGGTTCGAGTACGATCCCGACGAGATCGCATCGGCGATCAGCGAGCGCACCGTCGCCATCTTCCTCAACACGCCGCACAACCCCACGGGCGCCGTGCTGTCGGAGGCGACGCTCCGGCGGATCGCCGCGCTCGCCGAGGCGCACGACCTCTGGATCGTCTCCGACGAGGCCTACGAGGACGTGATCTACGAGCCGCACGTGCACCACTCGATCGCGGCGCTCGTGCCCGAGCTCGCCGACCGCATCGTCAGCATCTACTCCTTCTCCAAGAGCCACGCGATGAGCGGGCTTCGGGTGGGCTACGTCATCACGACGGCGCCGGTGCTGCACGAGCGGCTGCCCAAGCTGCTGCGGTGCACGATCAACGGCGTGAACAGCCTGGCGCAGTGGGCCGCGCTCGAGGCGGTGAGCGGTGACCAGTCGCCGCTGGCGGCCATGCGCGCCGAGTACGCCGTGCGGCGCGACCTCCTGCTGTCGGCGCTCACGGGGATCGACGGCGTGCGCCCCTTCGTGCCGCGCGGCGCCTTCTACGTGTGGGCCGAGCTCGATCGTTCCCTCTATGCGCGGCTTGGCGTCCGCGATGCGGACGAGCTTTCCGACCAGCTGGCCGAGCGCGGGATCGGCAGCGCACCCGGCGGCGCGTTCGGCGAGGCGAGCGCGGACGCCATCCGCTTCGCGTTCAGTTGCGCCACGCCCATGGTGCGTGACGGCGCGCAGGCCGTGCGGAGCGTGCTGTTGTCGCGCACGCCGCTCACCGCCGCATGACGCCGACCCTGCGCGTCGCGCTGGGCGAGTACGACACGGGGTGGCACGATCCCGTCGTCTCGCTCGCGCGCGCCGAGGAGGTGGTCCGGTCCGCGGCGGTCTCGGACGCCGCGCTCGTCGTGCTGCCGGAGATGTGCACGACCGGATTCACGATGGACGCGGCGCAGGCCGAGCCGCTCGACGGGCCGGCGGTGCGGACGCTCGGCCGGCTCGCGGCGTCGGTGCGGGTGCAGCTGCTCGCCGGCATCGCCATTCAGGAACGCTCGCCCGAGGGGAAGACGCAGCTGGCGAATGCCGCGATCCTCTTCGGCGACGACGGCCGCACGCGCGCGGTGTATCGCAAGCAGCGCGTCTTCGCGTACGCGGGCGAGGACGCGGTGTATACGCCCGGCCGCGCGGCGGTCATCACCGAGGTGAACGGGGTGCGCCTCGCACCGTTCGTGTGCTACGACCTGCGCTTTCCCGAGCTGTTTCGCGCTGTCGCCAGGGAGGTGGACGCGATCGTGATCATCGCCAACTGGCCGGCGGCGCGGCGGTCGCACTGGGACACGCTCGTCCGCGCCCGCGCGATCGAGAACCAGTGCTACGTCGTGGCGGTGAACCGCACCGGCCTCGGCGGCGGACTGACGTACGACGGTGGCTCGGCGGCATACGATCCGTGGGGCGAGCCGCTGACGCCGACCGGCGTCAGCGTTCCCTGCGTGGACATCGACCCCGCCCGCGTGCGCGCGGTGCGGGAGGAGTACCCGTTTCTCCCGGATTATCGCGCGGCCCCGTGAGGACGCGCGACACGAGCGGCGCGGTGCGGTCCGCCACGGCCGTCAGCCGGCGAGTGGCATCGTCACCAGCTGTCTCGACTCGCCTGTGTCCCGGGTGAGGTAGCACTCGATCGAGTCGATCGTCGCCGGCTCGTCGAAGCGCATGGCGAGCAGGGCACGCATCGCGTCGCGCGGCTGCTCGCGGTAGAGGCTGAGCGTGGCGTGCGGCGTGAAGAAGAAGCGCGGCTGCGCCGCGCGCAGCCCGCTCGTCTTGATGGCTTCGTGTAGCGTGCGAAGGGGGCCGTGCGGGTCCAGCGGCAGCACCACGATCTCCGTCTGCATGAACCGCGTCGGCGCGCCGAAGCGGACCTCGATCGGCGCCGTGCGCCCGGTGATCGGGGCGAGGCGCTCGCGCAGCTCCTCCGGCGTGGTGTTCGCCGCGACGGGCCCCATGCCCGACGAGCCGGCGAGCGTGACGTGGGGTGGCCCCAGGCGCGCCAGCCTGGGATCGAACTCTGCCTGCACCTCGGCAATGCGGTCGCCGACAGACCCGCGGATGGGCGCGAGGATGAAGATCCCGCTCTTCGTGCGCCATTCGCCCGACAGGCTGACGCTCACCGCAGGCCGAGCAACGATCCGGGCACCAGTGAGAGATGCAGTGCGTGACCGCCATCCGGTGCCGGGATGAGCGATCCGGTGAGGAAGAACCGGTCGACCCGATTGCCGCTGTGCGAGTCGTTGAAACGCACCACCTTGAGGCCGGCGAACGTGCCGATCCCGGCACCGACGATGATGTCGCTCGCCCAATGGCGGTTGTTGTACATGCGCGACAAGCCGACTGCCGTCGCCCCGCCGTACATGAGCGGCCCAATGAGGAAGTACGTGGACTTCGGATACC
>DASTGQ010000619.1:0-7234 GCA_035718985.1 Gemmatimonadaceae bacterium | reverse complement strand
GTCGACGTGACCCGCGCGCGCGAGCTGCTCGTGGTCGTGGATCGCCTGGTGGTGAGCGCGGACGCACGGGGCCGGCTCGCCGATGCCGTCGCCACCGCGTTCCGCGAGGGGGACGGCGACGTCACCATCCTCCTCACCGTTCCCGTCGCCTCGCCGTTCGGGGGCGAGCCGGTGACACGGCTGCGCTTCACCGAGCGCTTCGAGTGCCCCAACGATGGCACCACGATGCCGCCGCCGACGCCGCAGCTCTTCTCCTTCAACTCGCCGCGCGGCGCGTGTCCGCAGTGCAATGGGTTCGGCGCGGTGCTGGAGTACGACGAGTCGCTCATCGTGCCGTATCCCGACCGCTCGCTTCGTGATGGTGCCATCGCGCCGTGGACCATGCCGCGCTACGAGAACAAGCGCCGCACGCTCGCCGAGTTCGCGAAGAAGGAGGGAATCCCGATGGACGCTCCCTGGAGCTCGCTGCGCGCGGACCAGCGTGACCGCCTGCTTCGCGCCAGCGTCCGCGGGTACAAGGGCATCCTTCCCTTCCTTCGCGACCTCGAGGAGAAGCGCTACAAGCAGTACATCCGCGTCTTCCTCCGGCAGTATCAGATGGCGCAGGAGTGCCCCACCTGTCACGGCACCAAGCTCCAGCCCGAGGCGCTCCAGGTGAAGATCGCCGGTCGCGACATCGCCGAGGTGAGCGGGCTCCCCATCGGCACGCTGACGCAGTGGCTGAGCGATCTCCAGCTCTCTCCCATGGAGCAGGAGATCGCCGCGCACATCCTGAAGGAGGCGCGCGACCGCGTCGCGTTCCTCTGCGACGTGGGGCTCAACTACCTCTCGCTGAATCGCGCCACACGCACGCTCTCCGGCGGCGAGGCCCAGCGCATCGCGCTCGCCAACTCGCTGGGCTCGCGACTGGTGGATACGCTCTACGTCCTGGACGAGCCGTCCATCGGGTTGCACTCCCGCGACATGGATCGGCTGCTGCGACTGCTGCTTCGGCTTCGCGACGGCGGCAACACCGTGCTCGTCGTCGAGCACGACCTCGATGCCATTCGCGCCGCCGACTACATGGTGGAGCTCGGACCGCTGAGCGGCGAAAAGGGCGGCGAGCTCGTGTTCGCCGGCCCGATGTCACGCGTGAGCGAGAGCCCGCTCACCGGCCGCTATCTCACGGGGGAGCGAGAGATCCCCCTCCCTGCGACGCGCCGGCGGCTCGGCCCGCAATGGCTCACCCTCACCGGCGCGCGCGAGCACAACCTCAAGGGGGTGGACGTTCGCATCCCGCTCGGCGCCGTCACCGCCGTCACCGGAGTTTCCGGCAGCGGGAAGAGCACGCTCGTTCACGATGTCCTGATGCGCGCGCTGGAGACGAAGCTCACCGGCGAGCATTCGGCCAAGCAGCATCTCGGCGAGCGGGTCGGGCAGTTCGACACCCTCACGGGGTACGAGCCCCTCGACGCGGTCGTGCTCGTGGACCAGAGCCCGATCGGAAAGTCGCCGCGCTCCAATCCCGTCACCTACGTGAAGGCGTTCGACGAGATCCGCCGGATCTTCGCCTCGCTGCCGACGGCGCGGCAGCGTGGCTACACCGCGGGCACGTTCAGCTTCAACGTCGCCGGTGGTCGCTGTGAAACGTGCGAGGGCGCCGGTTATCTCGAGGTTGAGATGGTGTTCATGGCCGACGTCTTCGTGCCATGCGACACCTGCGGCGGCAAGCGCTTCAGGCCCGACGTGCTGGAGGTGAAGTACTTCGGCAAGAGCATCACCGACGTCCTCGAGCTCACCGTGGACGAGGCCATCCGCTTCTTCCCGTACGAGGAGAAGCTCGGGCAGGCGCTCTGGCAGCTCCAGCAGGTCGGCCTTGGTTACCTGCGACTCGGCCAACCGGCGACGACGCTCTCCGGAGGGGAGGCGCAGCGCCTCAAGATTGCGCGCGAGCTCGTGCTCGGCGGGCGCAAGCAGGGGCGCAAGCTGTACATCATGGACGAGCCCACCACCGGCCTGCACCTGGAAGACATCCGCAAGCTCGCGCAGGTGTTCGACCGCCTCGTGGATGCCGGCCACACGCTCGTGCTGATCGAGCACAACCTCGACGTCATCAAGCTCGCGGATTGGGTCATCGACCTTGGCCCGGAGGCTGGCGCCGGTGGAGGCGAGATCGTGGCCATGGGTCGCCCGGAGGAAGTGGCGGCCGTCGAGGAGTCGCACACCGGACAGTGGCTGCGTACGGTGTTGCCCGACTGGAATTCTCCGACAGGTGCGGTACGTGCCGCGCATTCCGGGCGCGCCGCAGTGGCATCAGCCCCCGCTCGCAAACGCGCACGCGCCTCCTGAAGCGCCCTGGAGCGGTCGTTCGACGCGTCCTGTGACGCGTGTCACACGATTTGCATACCCCCACGCCCCGCGACGAGAGCCTTTCAATGGGGAAAGTCCCGACGTCGTGCCGCACTTCATCGTTGGAAGGACGGGAGGGAGGGAATCGTATGGCTACTCACAGATGGCAGACGGTACTGGCTGTCGGCTCGGCGCTGTGGCTGGTCGCGCCACTTCCGGCGCTCGCGCAGGCGGTTCGGCGCGACGCGGGTGTAGCAGGCTTCGCGACGAACGTGTTGCCGGCCAATGACGACCAATACACGCTTACGTCCGTGCCGATCGGTTTCACGATCAACTTCGCCGGCACGAATTGGAGCCAGCTCTTCGTCAACAACAACGGCAACGTGACGTTCGGCGACCACCTCGGCACGTATACGCCGAGCGACCTCACGTCACATACCGGTATTCCGATCATCGCGGCGTACTTCGCCGATGTGGACACGCGCGCCGCGAACTCCGCGCTCACGAGCTACGGCACCGGCACCATCGACGGGCACCAGGCGTTCGGCGCCAACTGGTTCGACCTCGCGACCGGCAACGGCGTTGGCTACTACAACGAGCACGGCGACAAGCTGAACATCTTCCAGATGGCGCTAATCGATCGCAGCGACGTGGCGGCCGGTGACTTCGACATCGAGTTCAACTTCGATCGCGTGCTGTGGGAGACCGGCGATGCCAGCGGCGGTTCCAATGGCTTCGGTGGCACCTCTGCCGCCGTTGGGTATTCCATGGGCACCGGTGATCCTGGCAGCTATGGCCAGCTTGCCGGCTCGCTCGTCAACGGCGCACTCATCGACGGCGGCCCGAATGCGCTGGTGTCCCATAGCCAGGGGAGTGACGTGCTCGGACGCTACATCTTCAACGTCCGGCAGGGCGAGGTAATCGTGCCTCCGCCCGTCAACACGGTGCCGGAACCCGCCAGCCTCGTGCTGTTCGGAACGGGGCTCCTTGCCATCGGCGGACTCGCACGGAAGCGCTCGCGTACGCACTGAGCGCTCATAGTGGTCTTGATCAATCGCCTCCGGTCCCGCCTCCGGAGGCGATTTCGTTGGTGACGTGATTGACTTCGCTTCGTGCCCGCCTAAATTTATGAGTCTGCACCGCACCATTCCCCAGTAGCTCAGTTGGTCAGAGCATCCGACTGTTAATCGGAGGGTCGTAGGTTCAAGTCCTACCTGGGGAGCTTCCGTCAGAAAATCCGATCGCCTCGCTCAGAGCTGAGCGAGGCGATCTTTTCTTGTCCGACTGCAGCGCCGCGCCGCAGGCCTGAAGCCGCGTCAGCGCACGACGTACACGCGCGACAGCCCCTGCACCGGCAGCCAGTCCGAGGGACCATCCACGTGGCGCAGCAGCACCGCCCGGCCTCGACGCGTGCGGAAGCTGGCGGGAAACTCATGGTGCTCGTCCGCGGCGACGATGCGCCCGACCTTCGTCCTGGCCCAACGGAGATAGACCGTACGGCCGACGGTGAAGTCGCGCTCGTCGCTGGAGTAGCCGTCGCGCCCTGGATGGGCGAGAGTCGTCTGGCGGGCGATCGCTACGGGCGCGTACGCAGCGCCGGCGATCAGCAGCAGTCCGGTGACCAGCAGCATGGGCCTGGATCTCATCGGTTCCTCCTCTGGACGGGGGGGACGCCTGCTCCTATCAGGACGAACCCGCATCAGCGGCGGTCACCTGCGTAGAGGCCGCGCGCTGACCGTAGGCACACCGGGTGCTATCTTACGCCCCGAACTCTCGGCCCCCCGCGAATGACAGACACCCACCAGTCGCCATCCCTCAGTGCCGCGCCATTGGTCGGCGTGATCATGGGGAGTCGAAGCGATCTCCGCGTCATGGCCCGTGCGGTGGAGGTGCTCGAGGAGCTTGGCATCCCGCACGAGGTGCGCGTCGTTTCCGCGCACCGCACGCCCGACTGGATGTTCGAATACGCCGAGCAGGCGGAAGCGCGCGGGCTCGAGGTCATCGTCGCTGCGGCTGGCGGCGCGGCCCACCTCCCCGGCATGGTGGCGGCCAAGACGCTCGTCCCCGTGCTCGGCGTTCCCATCCCTGCCACGGCACTGAATGGCGTGGATGCCCTCCTTTCCATCGCGCAGATGCCGAAGGGCGTTCCGGTCGGCACGCTCGCCATCGGCGAGCCGGGGGCGGCCAACGGGGCCCTCCTCGCCGCGGCCATCGTCGGGCTCCGGCATCCCGAAGTCCGTGAGCGACTTCGTGCATGGCGCACTGCGCGCACGGAGGCCGTACTCTCCGACACGCAACTCGGCAGCACCAAGTGATGAAATCAATCCTTCCTCCGGCGGTCATCGGGATTCTCGGGGGTGGCCAGCTTGGTCGGATGACCGCCCTGGCCGCCCGCAACATGGGTTATCGCGTCCACGTGATGGACCCGGACGCGAACTGCGCCGCGAGCCCGATCGTCGAGCGGGTGGTGGTGGGCGCGTTCGACGACGCAGCCGCGGCGGCCGAGCTGGCGCGCGGGGCCGATGTCGTGACGCTCGAGATCGAGAAGATCGGCCCCGCCGCGCTCGAAGCGGTAACCGCGCACGCGCCGCTCCGGCCCGGCGTGGACGTCGTTCGCATGGTCCAGCACCGCGGTCGCCAGAAGACGTGGCTGTCGTCGCACGGCTTCCCCGTTGGTCCGCACGCCATGATCGAGACGGCCGCGCAGCTCGCCACGGCGGCGCGCGACATCGGGCCCCACCTCTTCGTGAAGTCCTCCGAGGGCGGGTACGACGGCCGGAGCCAGTTACGACTGCAGGACGGCAGCGACCACGAGGAGGCCTTCGCGCAGCTCGGCCGCAGGCCGGCGGTGGCGGAACAGGCCCTCGACCTTGCGCTCGAGCTCTCCGTGCTTGTGGCCCGCCGGCCGTCAGGCGACCTCCTCGCCTACCCCCCCGCGCTCAACCACCACGAGAACCAGGTCCTCTCCTGGAGCGTCCTTCCCGCCGAGCTGCCTCCCGGCGTCGCACGGGAGGCCCAGGCCATCGCGGCGGGGATCGCCGAGGCCCTCACGCTGGAAGGAATTCTCGCCGTGGAGATGTTCCTGCTTCGTGACGGCCGCCTGCTCGTCAATGAACTGGCGCCGCGGCCCCACAACTCGTATCACGGATCGGAGCTCGCCTGTCCCACCAGCCAGTTCGAGCAGATTGTCCGCGCGGTGTGCAACCTCCCGCTCGGTGACGTGGAGCCCGCCCGCCCGGCGGCGATCTACAACCTCTTCGGTGAATTGTGGGAGGACGGGCGAGTGCCGCGCTTCGACGAAGCGCTTGCCGTACCCGGCTGTCGGCTCTTTCTCTATGGAAAGCCGGGCGCGCGGCGAGGCCGCAAGATGGGCCACCTCGGCTCCATTGGTGCAACCGTGGACGAGGCGCTCGGTCGCGTCCGGCAAGCCGCCGTGCGTCTCTAGAACTGCTGCGTCGGGCACCCCCCTTGCCTCTTGTGCAGGGCATGACAGCATCAGTGCAGCCGATCGCCCCGGCGCGAACCCTCGCGCCTCTTCCCTCCGTCCTGCTCGCGGTAATGGGAGGGATTCTGGTGGGCCGTAGCCACCGCTTTCCGCGCAACGGGCGCGCGGCAGCCACCGTCGGCGGGTTGGCGCTGATCGGCGCCGCGGCGAGAGGTCCGCTCCTCGAAGCCGTACGGAACAGCGGCACTCAACGTCGGTCTGCAAGCCTCCGCCTCTCGATAATCGTCCAGCAGCCCGTCGAAGTCGTCTTCGCCTTTGTGCGCGACTTCGAGAACTTTCCCTGCATCATCGGCGCGCTTCGTCAGGTGCGCGATTACGGCGATGGTCGATCTCACTGGTGTGCATCCACACCCGCCGGCGGAACACTGGAGTGGGATACGGTGACCACGAAATACGTTCCGCACCGCGTGATCGCGTGGCAGAGTGTCGCCGGCTCACCCGTGACCATGAGCGGGATGGTTCGCCTCACGCCGGAAGAGTCGCACACCTGCCTGCGGCTCGAGCTCGATTACCGGGTCAGGAGCGGCGGGCTTGCTGACGCGCTGGTGTCGCTCACCACGCCGCGCCGGGATGCGGAGCTCGAGCGCGACATCCGCCGGCTCTCCACCTATCTGCGCACCGTCCGGAACAGCCCGACGCAGGCGCCGCTTCGCTCGTAAGGAGAACGGCGGTGTCAGTCGCTTCCCGTGGGATCCGCCACGCGGGAGGACACCGGCCCGCGATCAGCAGCACGGCGCCCCGGCGATCGCGCGCCTCCCCCCTCGGCGGTGGGCTCGCGTGGAACTTCGATGATCCGGTATGGCGGCTGATCGGGGTACGCGGCACGCAGCACTGGCACCGCCACGTTGTAGACGGGAATCCCGCCAGTGGTCTTTCCCTCCGGCGACCCCTTGTGTGCGTGACCATGCACGACGGCGCTGACTTCGAACCTCGTCAGCGGTTCCTCGAGGCGGCTCGACCCGAGCCACGGATGAATCTCCACCGGCTCGCCTTCGACGGTATCACGCACCGGGGCATAGTGGAGGACCGCAATCCGATGCTTCGCCTTGAGCCGCGCGAGCGCTGATTCCAGCTTGAGCGCCTCGTTCAGCGCCTCCTGCACGAACAGCTTGATGGCGTCTTCTCCCCACGGCCCGAGGGCGCCCCGTCCGAAACCGCCGGCAAAACCCTTCACGCCGGCGAAGCCGACGCCGTGCAGCTCCACCGCGTCGCCGTCGAGCATGTGCACCCCTGCGTCCGCGAGGATGCTCCGGACCATCTCGTGTTCGCCCGACTCGTAATCGTGAGTCCCCAGCACTCCGACGATGGGAATCTTGACCGTGGTGGTGAGCTCGCGCGCCAGCACTCGCGCCTCATCAGCCAGGCCATAGTCGGTGAGGTCACCAGCGATGATGAGGACGT
>DASTGQ010000618.1:0-2617 GCA_035718985.1 Gemmatimonadaceae bacterium | reverse complement strand
CGATGGAGGCGTACCTCGCGGCAAAGGCGATGCTCGTCGGCCTGCTCGCGCCGGACGGCGTCGCCGTGGTGAACGCCGATGATCCGGCGTGGTCCGCGCTGCCGTCGTCACCGCGCCAGGTGCGGTTCGGGGCTGATCCGGGCGCGGACGTTCGCGCCCTCGACGTGCGCTACACGCCGCGCGGCAGCACGTGGACGCTCGCCACCGGAAACGAACGCCACGAAGTGGCGCTTCCCCTGATCGGCGACTTCAACGTGGCCAACGCGCTGGCGGCGGCCGCGGCCGCCGGCGCGCTGGGGATGCCCGCGGCCCGGGTAGCCGAAAGGCTCGGCACCATGCCGCAGGTGCCCGGGCGCCTGGAGATCGTGAATGAGCATCCCGTCGTGCTGCGTGACTATGCTCACACACCCGACGCGCTCGAGCGCGCACTCGGCGCCGTGCGGCCATTCGCCACGCGACGGCTGCTCGTCGTCTTCGGTTGTGGCGGCGACCGCGACCGTGGCAAGCGCCCTGAAATGGGGCGCATCGCCGAGCGTGGCGCCGACCTTGCCATCGTCACGAGCGACAATCCTCGCACGGAGGACCCCGAGCGCATCCTCGACGACATCGAGGCCGGCATGACGTCCGGCGAACACGAGCGCATCGAGGACCGTCGTGCCGCCATTGCGCGCGCCATCGCCCTTGCTGGTGACGGCGACGTGGTGCTGCTCGCGGGCAAGGGACACGAGACCTATCAGATCCGGGGAACGGTGAAACATCCATTCGACGAGCGCGAGATCGTGCATGACATCGTGAGCGACCACGTCACAGCGAGGAGCCGCTGATGGCTGACGCGTCTACTCCCCAGGCGAGCGCGCTCGAGCAGCCTCAGTTCTGGACGATGGACCGTGTGGCGGATGCGCTCGGGAGCGGCCCGCGCGGCGCCACTCCGTTCTCGCGCATCTCGACGGATACGCGCACGGTGGCGCCGGGCAGCTGTTTCGTCGCATTGCGTGGTGAGCGGTTCGACGCGCATGACTTCCTCGCCCAGGCGGTACAGAGCGGTGCTGCTGCAGTCGTCGTGAGCGATGCCAGCCGCGCCGAGGGACTGGGCGTGTCGGTGTACGTCGTGCCCGATACGCTCGTGGCGCTGGGTGCGCTGGCGCGCTACCGGCGCCGCGCCTGGGGTAAACCGGTGATCGGCGTGGTGGGCACCAACGGGAAGACGAGCACCAAGGAGCTGCTTCGCGCAGCGCTCGGTGCGGCGCGGCGCGTCCACGCCACGACGGGCAACTACAACAACCTCGTCGGCGTGCCGCTCACCATCTTCGCCATCCCGGACAACGCGGACATCGCCGTGATCGAGATGGGCACCAACCAGCCGGGCGAGGTAGCGCGACTGCGCGCCATCGTCGAGCCCGACGTCGTCGTCATCACGTCCATCGCCGAGGAGCACCTCGAGGGGCTGGGCGACCTCGCCGGCGTTCTGCGCGAGGAAGTCTCGGCGTGCGACGGCGTAAAGCTCGCCGTCGCGCCGAGCGCGCAGCCGGAGATCGGCGAGGCAGCACGCGGGCGCGCGACACGCGTCGTGAACGCCGGCCTCGACACCGGCGACGTGCGACCCTCGGCGTGGGGCATCCAACCCGACGGCCAGGGATGGCTGGACCTCAACGACGTGCACGTGCTGGTGCCGCTGCGCGGCGTGCACAACCTGCGCAACGCCATGCTCGCGCTCACGGTCGCTCGCGAGCAGGGCGTATCCGTGAAGGACGCGGCGCGGGGCATAGCGGCGATGCCCGCACCGCCCATGCGAGTGAACTTCGAGAATCATGGCGACACGCTCGTGATCAACGACGCGTACAACTCCAATCCCGGCTCTGCACGCGTCGCGCTGGAGCTCCTGGCGCACGCGGGCGCCGGTCGTCAGCGCGTGGCGGTGCTCGGCACCATGCTGGAGCTCGGCCCGCAGGCCGATCGCCTGCACGATGACGTGGCACGCGCTGCGCTCGCGCTCCCGCTCGACCTCGTCGTCGGCGTCGGTGCGTTCGCCGACTCGCTGAAGCGCGTTGCACCGGGCGACGGGCGCGTGGTGTCGGGTGCGGATCCGGAGGGCGCCTGGTCCGCGCTCCGTTCGCGGCTGGCTCCCGACGCCGTTATCCTCCTCAAGGGCTCCCGCGGCGTCCGACTCGAACGGCTGGTTCCCCTGATCTCGGAATGGGCGTCCGCGCCACGCTGAGCGCCGCCTCGCGCACCCACCACCTCGTCCACCGCCCGGTTCCGTGCTCTACTACCTGTTCATCCCGCTCGTCCCGCGCTTTCACGCGCTGAACATCCTCAACTACATCACCTTCCGCGCGGCGGGCGCGGCGGTGACCGCCATCCTGCTCAGCTTCATCGTCGGACCGATGATCCTGCGCCGGCTGGACGTGGCGTCCAACTATCAGGTGGTACGCGAGGGCACGCCGGACTCGCATGCCGCCAAGGCGCGCACACCCACGATGGGCGGGTTGATCTTCCTCTTCTCGGCCATCGTCGCCACGCTGCTCTGGGCGCGCATGTTCAGCCACTACGTCGTGCTCGCGCTGCTGGTCACGGCGGGCATGGGCGGCATCGGGCTCGTCGACGACACGCTCAAGCT
>DASTGQ010000617.1:0-2768 GCA_035718985.1 Gemmatimonadaceae bacterium | reverse complement strand
GCGAGCGAGGCGCCGGCTCCGAGGTGGCACGTGACGATTCGCAGGCCCCCGGAGTCCACGTGGCCGGCCAGGCGCGCGGCGTGCCGCTTGCAGTACGCGTGCGACAGCCCGTGGAACCCGTACCGGCGCAGTCCCCACCGCGTCCGCCACTCGCGGGGCACCGCGTAGGTGGCCGCGGCCTCGCCGATCGTGGCGTGGAAGGCGGTGTCGAAGCAGGCGATCTCGTCGACCTCGGGAAGGTGCGCGCGCACCGCAGCCAGCGCGGCCAGCGACTTCGGTTGATGCAGGGGCGCGAGATCGACGAGCTCGCGCAGCCGCTTCTCGACCGCGGGAGTGATGCGCACGGACGAGCGGAAATCCGTCCCTCCGTGCACGATGCGATGCCCGACGACGTCCGGGACGGGCCAGATCCGGAAGACATCGCGGAGCGCCAGGCGGTCGACTCCGAACGCGTTCGCCGGCAGTTGGGTGCGCTCGAGCAGCCGGTCGGATCCGTCGAGCAGGGACAGCTTGAGGCTCGACGACCCGGCGTTGACGACGAGGACGGTGCTCACCGGCGACCAGGCGCCGTCGGAGCGGCCGGCGACCATCTCCAGCCGGCGATCATGGGGTCGTCCTCGCCGTGCTCGCGCGTGTAGGCCCGTGCCGCCAGCCGGGCGTCCACCATCCGTTGTCGCAACGTCGCGCTGCTGCTGCCGAGCGAGGGCAGCCGGTCGATCACGTCCATGACCAGGTGAAAGCGATCGAGGTCGTTGAGCATCACCATGTCGAACGGCGTCGTCGTCGTGCCCTCCTCCTTGTACCCGCGCACGTGGATGTTGTGGTGATTGGTGCGGCGGTAGGTCAGCCGGTGGATCAGCCACGGATAACCGTGATAGGCGAAGATCACCGGCTTGTCCTTCGTGAACAGCGTGTCGAACTCGCGGTCGGACAACCCATGCGGGTGCTCGCTGTCCTGCTGCAGGCGCATGATGTCGACGACGTTGATCACGCGGACCTTCAGCTCCGGAAGATTCTCGCGCAGCAGTGCGACTGCGGCGAGCGTCTCGAGCGTGGGGACGTCGCCGGCGCAGGCGAGCACGACGTCCGGTTCGCCGTCAGTCGTGCCGGCCCACTCCCAGATCCCCACGCCACGCGTGCAGTGCGCGATCGCCTCGTCCATGGTCAGGTAGGACAGCGACGGCTGCTTGCCGGCCACGATCACGTTGACGTAATCGCGGCTGCGCAGGCAGTGGTCGGCAACCGAGAGCAGCGTGTTCGCATCCGGTGGCAGATACACCCGAACGATCTCGGCCTTCTTGTTCACCACGTGATCGATGAAGCCGGGGTCCTGGTGGGAGAAGCCGTTGTGGTCCTGGCGCCAGACGTGTGACGACAGCAGGTAGGTCAGCGAGGCGATCGGCCGGCGCCACGGGATGCCGCGGGTGACCTTCAGCCACTTCGCGTGCTGGTTGAACATCGAGTCGACGATGTGAATGAACGCCTCGTAGCAGTTGAACAACCCGTGGCGGCCGGTCAGCAGATACCCCTCGAGCCAGCCCTGGCACAGGTGTTCGGAGAGCACCTCCATCACTCGTCCGTCCGGCGCGAGGTGATCGTCGCCGGGCACGATCGCCGCGTCCCACGCCCGGTCGGTGCGCTCGAACACCGCCGTGAGGCGGTTCGAGGCCGTCTCGTCCGGGCCCATGAGCCGGAAGCGATCCGAGTTCGCGGCGATGACATCCCGCAGATAGGTCCCGAGCACCCGGGTTGCCTCGCTCATCTCGTGCGCCGGCCGCGGCACATCGACGGCGTAGTCGCGGAAGTCGGGCAGATCGAGATCCCGCAGCAGCAGGCCGCCGTTGGCGTGTGGATTCGCGCTCATCCGCAACTCGCCCCGTGGCGCGAGGGCCTGGAGGTCCGGACGTAGCGCGCCGTCGGCGGTGAACAACTCCTCCGGCCGGTAGCTGGTCATCCACTGCTCGAGCAGTCGGCGGTGTTCGTCGTTGGTGCGCGTCTCGGCGAGCGGCACCTGATGAGCCCGGAACGTTCCCTCGACCTGTACGCCGTCGACCTTTTCGGGGCCCGTCCAGCCCTTCGGCGTGCGCAGCACGATCATCGGCCAGCTGCGGTCGGCCGGATCGGCGCTGCCCTCGCGCGCTGCGTGCTGGATCGCGGCGAGATCGTCGAGCGCGGCGTCGAGCGTGTCGGCGAAGTCGCGGTGCACCTTCTGCGGATCGTCGCCGCTGACGAACCGGGGCGAGTAGCCGTAGCCGCGCATCAGATCGGCGAGCTCGTCCTCCGGGATCCGGGCGAGCACGGTGGGATTGGCGATCTTGTACCCGTTGAGGTGCAGGACGGGCAGCACCGCGCCGTCGCGGGCGGGGTCGAGGAACTTGTTGGAGTGCCAGCTCGCCGCAAGTGGGCCGGTCTCGGCCTCGCCGTCGCCGACCACGCAGAGCGCCAGCAGATCGGGGTTGTCGAAGACGGCGCCGAACGCATGCAGCAACGAGTACCCGAGCTCGCCGCCCTCGTGGATGGAGCCGGGCGTCTCGGGTGCGACGTGGCTGGGAATCCCGCCGGGGAACGAGAACTGCCGGAACAGCCGCCGCATGCCTTCGGCGTCCTGCCCGATGTGCGAGTAGATCTCGGTGTACGTGCCTTCCAGATAGGCGTTCGCGACAAGCCCGGGGCCCCCAGGCCCCGGGCCGGTCACGTAGATGGCGCACAGATCCCGCTCGCGGATGGCGCGATTCATGTGCGCATAGACCAGATTCAAGCCAGGCGTC
>DASTGQ010000616.1:0-3159 GCA_035718985.1 Gemmatimonadaceae bacterium | reverse complement strand
GCGATGCTGCGCTTCGTGCGCGCGTCATACCGATAGACGGTGTTCGGCACGAGCGGCGAGGTGAAGCTGTAGAAGACCTCGGGACGATCGAACCGGCCCGACACGCCGCCTACCGTACCGAGGCCCGGCAGCGCGAGCGTTTCCTGGGGCACGCCGGAGAGACTGTAGAATCGGACGACGCTCGCGACGTCCTCGAGCGAGGTGACGGCGATGCGCCCCGCGATCAGGTTGGCGCTCTCGATGGCGCTCCTTCCCTGCGGGACGACCTCCTTCCAGTGCGACACGTCGGGCGTCGCCAGCGGAACGGCAACGATACGACGGCGCGGCGCGTCGCGATCGGTGAGCAGGTAGAGCGTGCCGTTCACGACGCCGAGTGGATCGTAGGCGGCGTCGTGGCCGGTGTAGAGGGGGCGAATGGGCGCAGCAAGGTTGGGCCGCTTCGGGCTGCCGTAGTCGGCGACGAAGAGCTCGTTCCTGTTGCTGGTGCCCTTGTTGGTGGTGACGAACAGGTAGCGTCCCGTTTCGTCGAGGCCGGCACTGA
Source organism: Gemmatimonadaceae bacterium (assembly GCA_035718985.1). Classification (GTDB taxonomy): domain Bacteria; phylum Gemmatimonadota; class Gemmatimonadetes; order Gemmatimonadales; family Gemmatimonadaceae; genus AG11. The sequence goes on along the minus strand of DASTGQ010000616.1, from coordinate 2,618 downwards.
TGAACAGCGCCGGCTCTTCCGGACGCGCGTAGATCAGGCGGTCCTCGGCCTGACTCGTGCCGGCGGCGTGATAGTAGATCTTCTTGTCCCGCACCGCGCTGCTGAGCGCCATGCCGGCGGCCGGCTCGGGATAGCGGCCGTAGAAGAAGCCGCGTCCATCGTGCGTCCACGAGAGGCCGGAGAACTTCACCCAGCGGATGCTGTCGCCGGTCTCGCGACCCTTCTGGAGGTCGCGCACGTAGTACGTGCTCCAGTCGGAGCCGCCCTCGCTCTTGCCGTAGGCGAGGTAGCGTCCGTCGGGTGACGGCACGAAGCCGGAGAGCGCGACGCTCCCGGTGGCGGAGAAGGCGTTCGGGTCGAGCACGAGGTGCTCGGGGCCATCGAGCGTCTTCCTCGCGTAGATGACGTTCTGCCGCTGGAGCCCGCTGTTGCGCGAGTAGTACCACTGACCGCCCTGCCACCGCGGTGCGGTGACGCGCGGGTAGTTCCAGAGCTCCGTGATGCGGGCGCGTAGTGGCGCGCGGAGCGGGAGCTTGCTCAGGTACGCCTCCGTCACCGCGTTCTCGGCGGCGACCCACTGCGCGGTCTCGGGGGAGTTGAGGTCCTCGAGCCAGCGATAGGGCGCCGGGATGACGACGCTCCCGTAGTGTTCCACGCTGTCCACCGTGCGCGTTACGGGGTACGTGATGGCAGCACGTGGCGTGGTGTCCTGGGCCTGGGCCGTGGCGGTCGCGACGAAGAGCGCGCCGATGGCCAACCGGTGGACACGAGGGGGCAGGCGAAGCAGTACAGCAGTCATGAGATCTGTAGCTCCCAAAGAGGATCGGATGCGAACGTAGTGCGGCACCCGGTACGAGGCCAGGCCGAATGAGGCTGGAACCAAGGCATCGGGCGTCTTGCGAGGGCGCTGCGGAGCAGCGTACATCAGGGATGCCTTTTTCCATCGCTCGAGCGGGCTTCGTCGGCGCGCTCGCATCCGTTGCCTTGTTCGTCGCTCCTCGCCCCGCCGTGGCACAGCACGACGTGTCGGCCGCCACCCTCAGGTCCACGATCGCCAGCTACACGCGATCGCACCAAGCCGAGATCCTCGGGGAGTTCCGCGACCTGCTGGCGATCCCGAACCTGGCGAGCGACAGCGTCAACATCCGTCGCAACGCCGCGGCGGTGTCGGCGATGATGCAGCGGCGCGGCATCACGACGCGGCTGCTCGAGTCTCCGACGGGTGGGCCACCCGCGGTGTACGGCGAGCTGCGCACGCCTGGCGCGACGCGAACGCTGGTGCTCTACGCGCACTACGACGGCCAGCCGGTAGAGGCAGCGAAGTGGGCCACGCCGGCGTGGGAGCCCACGCTGCGCGACGGGCCACTGGAACGTGGCGGACGCGTGGTGCCGTTTCCGTCCGTCCCTGACACGGTGAATCCGGAGTGGCGCCTCTACGCCCGCTCGGCGGGTGACGACAAGGCGCCGATCGTCGCCATGCTCACGGCGCTCGACGCGCTGCATGCGAGCGGGATCGCGCCGAGCGTGAACCTGAAGTTCTACTTCGACGGGGAAGAGGAGGCGGGGAACGGGCACACGAGCGCACTCCTCCAGCGTCACGCCGCGCTGCTGGCGAGCGACGGCTGGGTGTTCGCCGACGGGCCGGTGCACCAGAGCCGGCGGCAGCAGGTGCTGTTCGGCGTTCGCGGCGTGACGGACGTGGTGATCACGGCGTACGGGGCAACGCGCGCGCTGCACAGCGGGCATTATGGAAACTGGGCACCCAACCCTGCCGCGGTGCTGGCGAACTTCGTCGCCTCGCTGCGCAATGTGGACGGGAGGATCCTCGTTCCCGGCTACTACGACGACGTGCGTCCGTTGAGCGCCGCCGATCGTCGCGCGCTGCGCACCGTACCCGCAGTGGACAGCGCGCTGCGAGAGGAGCTGGAGCTCGGCGCCACCGAGGCTGGCAACGCACCGCTGGCCGAAAGGATCATGCAGCCGGCGCTGAACGTGCGCGCCTTTCACGCCGGCCCGGTGGGCGCGGCAGCGAACGCGATCCCGACCGAGGCGATGGTGTCCATTGATTTCCGGCTCGTGCCGGACGAGCGGCCGGAGCGCATTCGCCGGATGATCGAGGCGTACGCGGCGAAGCAGGGCTACACGGTGATCCATGCCGCGCCGGACAGCGCGACGCGCATGCAGCACGGCAAGCTGCTGCGCTTCGACTGGGGCCAGGACGGATATCCCGGGCAGCGTACGCGCAGCGACACACCGCTCGCGCGCGGCGTGCTGCAGGCGGTGACCGACGCGCTCGGCAAGCCCATCATCGAGGTGCCGATGCTCGGCGGCAGCCTGCCGACCTATCTCTTCGCCGAGGCGCTGAAGGCACCACTGGTCATCGTGCCGATCGCCAATCACGATGACAACCAGCACGCGTCGAACGAGAACCTGCGGCTGCAGAACCTGTGGGACGGGATCGCCGTGTTCGCGGGAATCGAGGCGCGCGCGGGACGCGCGTGGAGCACCGTCCCGTGAATCGTCGCGTCGTGCACGGACACGCCGCAGACCGTCCTTCGTCCATCACCTTCCTCTTCAACGGCATGCGATCCTCACGACTCCTCGCGTCCATCGGCGCC
>DASTGQ010000615.1:0-4804 GCA_035718985.1 Gemmatimonadaceae bacterium | reverse complement strand
TCATGACGGTAATGATAGCCGCCTCGCTACTCCTTGCCTCGCCCCCATGCGATCACGACCTTACCCGAATGCGGAAGCTCGGCATTCTGATCCTCGCCCTCGTCGCGGTCCACGTCGCGTTCCTCTTCGTCCATCCTTCCGGTGCCGCCGTTCCCCCCGCGGGGAACGCGATCAACGTCGGCATCGTGTTCGACCTCGGCGGGCGCGGCGACAAGTCGTTCAACGACGGCGCCTACCTCGGCGCCGAGCGCGCCGAGAAGGAGCTTGGCGTGCACGTGCGCTTCATCGAGCCGGGCGAGGGCTCGGACCGCGAGGCGGGGCTGCGCCTGCTGGCCGCCGAGGGGATGGACCTCGTCGTCGGGATCGGTTTCATCTTCACCGACGACCTGACGCAGCTCGCGAAGGAGTATCCGCATACGGACTTCGCCGGCGTGGACTACTCGGTGTCCACCGACTCGGCGGGGCACGAGATCCAGCCGCCACCCAACCTGGCGGCACTCAAGTTCCGCGAGGAACAAGGCTCGTACCTCGTCGGCGCGCTCGCCGCGCTGACGAGCAAGACTGGCAAGGTCGGCTTCGTGGGCGGCATGGACTCGCCGCTCATCCAGAAGTTCGAGGTGGGCTACAAGGCCGGCGTGAAGAAGGTATGCCCCACCTGCACGGTGTTCTCGCAGTATGCCGGCGTGACGCCGGAGGCGTTCCGCAACCCGGGCAAGGGAAAGGAGATCGCCTTGAGCCAGTACCAGCAGGGCGCCGACGTGATATTCCATGCCTCGGGCTCCACAGGACTCGGCGTGTTCGAGGCCGCGCGGCAGACGGGCAAGCTCGCCATCGGCGTGGACGCCGACCAGTACAAGGAAGCGCCGGGCTACGTGCTCACGTCCATGGTGAAGGGCGTGGACAACGCGGTGTACGACACGATCAAGCGCGTGAAGGAAGGCCGCTTCAAGGGCGGCATCTATCAGTACGGCCTGGCCGAGGGCGGGGTGGGTTACGTGTACGACGCGAACAACGCGAAGCTGATCCCGGATTCGGTGCGCGCGCGCGTGGAGCAGCTCAAGGCGCAGATCATCAGCGGGAAGATCAGCGTGCCGAGCGCGCGATGAGCTCTCTTGAACGCCTCGGGACGCGATTCGGCGCACGAAAGCCTTCTTCGTCTCATCCGTGCTTCTATCCGTCGCATGCGTATCTCCCTCGACTGAGTGGCCAGTCACGCTTCGATGAAAGCCATGACTGAGTCAGCCATCCGCATGCGCGGGATCGTGAAGGCGTTCGGGCCCGTGCTCGCCAATCGCGGCGCGGACCTCGACGTCGGCGTGGGCGAGATCCACGCGCTCGTCGGCGAGAACGGCGCGGGCAAGTCCACGCTGATGCGCGTGCTGAGCGGGCTCTACACCGCCGACGCCGGCACGATGGAAGTGATGGGGCGCGACGTCACCGGATGGAGCACCGCCGACGCCATCGCCGCCGGCGTCGGCATGGTGCACCAGCACTTCATGCTCGTCCCGACGCTCACCGTGGCGGAGAACGTGGCGCTCGGCCACGAGATCACGAGCGGGCTGGTGCTCGATCGCGCGGCGGCGGTTCGAGCCGTGAGTGAGCTCAGCAAGCGCACGGGTCTGGCGGTGCCAGCCGAGCGGCTCGTCGTCGACCTGTCCGTCGGCGAAGCGCAGCGAGTCGAGATCCTCAAGACGCTCTATCGCGGCGCGAAGATCCTCATCCTCGACGAGCCGACGGCGGTGCTGTCGCCCCCGGAAGTGCAGGAGCTGTGGCAGGTGCTGCGCGCGCTGCGCGCAAACGGCGGCACGGTAGTGCTCATCACCCACAAGCTGGACGAGGTGATCGAGGTGAGCGACACGATCACCGTCATGCGCCAGGGGCGCACGGTGACGCAGATGCCCACCGCGGGCGCGACGCCGCAGGCCATCGCACGCGCCATGGTCGGTCGCGACGTCGCCCTCGCGCTCGACGCCGGCTACCACGGCTCGCCGGTGCGCACGCCGGAAGCGGTGCCCGCGCTGCTCGAGGTGCGCGACCTCGTCGTCGCCGGCCCGCGTCGCGCCGCAGCGGTGGACCACGTGAGCTTCACCGTGGCGCCGGGCGAGATCCTCGGCATCGCCGGCGTGGAGGGGAACGGGCAGACGGAGCTGGTGGAGGCGCTCGCCGGACTGCGCGCCGTCACATCCGGCCGCATCGTCCTCGCCGGCCGCGACATCGTGGGTGCATCGGTGCGCGAGCGCGGCGACGCCGGCCTCTCGCACATCCCCGAGGACCGTCACGAGCGCGGCCTCGTGCTCGACTATTCGGTTGCCGACAACCTCATCCTCGGGCAGCAGCACCGCTTCACCCGCGGTGCGACGCTGGACGGTGCGCGCGTGCTCGACCATGCGCGGCAGCTCATCGAGCGCTACGACATCCGCCCCGCCAACGCGGCGCTGCCGGCGCGAGCGCTCTCGGGCGGCAACCAGCAGAAGATCGTCGTCGCGCGTGAGATGGCGCGCGACTTCCGCGTGCTGCTCGCCGCGCAACCCACGCGCGGCGTGGACGTCGGCGCCATCGAGTTCATCCACGCGCGGCTGCGCGAGGCGCGCGACCAGGGAAAGGCGGTGCTGCTCGTCTCGGCCGACCTCGCCGAGGTGCTCGCGCTCGCCGACCGCGTGGCCGTGATGTACGGCGGCCGCTTCGTGACCGTCCTGCCGCGCGCCGAGGCGACGCCGGAGGTGCTCGGACCGTACATGACCGGCGCGGAGCGGGCCGCATGAGCATGCGCATCAGCGAGGCGTTCGAGGAGAGCGTGTTGCCGCCCATCGTGGCGCTGCTCCTCGCCGCCGTGGTGGGCGACGTGCTCATCATGACGTTCGGGCAGAGTCCGGGCGCGGTGTACCGGCTGCTGCTGGAAGGCACGTGGGGGAACGCGTACGGCTTCGGCCAGGTGCTGTACAAGGCGACGACGCTCACGTTCACGGGATTGGCCGTCGGGCTGGGCCTGCGCGCCGGCCTGTTCAACATCGGCGCCGAGAGCCAGCTCGCGGCGGGCGGGTTCTGCGCGGCGCTGGTGGGGCTCGCGTTGCCGCCGGGGATTCCGTCACTGCTCTGCCTCCCGCTCTACCTGCTCGCGGCCGCGCTGGGTGGTGGAGTCGTTGGTGGCGCCGCGGGGGTATTGAAGTCGAAGTTCGGCGCGCACGAGGTGATCACGACGATCATGCTCAACTTCGTGGTGCTCGCGCTGCTCAACTACTTCACGAGCACCCGGCTGCACGTGCCGGAGACGCTGCACACGGAGACGATCGGCAGCGGCGCGCTGCCGCGCGTGGACACGTTCATCGCGGCGTTTCACGGCTCGGCCGCGAACGCGACGATCCTCCTGGCTGTGGCGGCTGCCTTGCTCCTGGGCTGGTACCTCTTCCGCACGAAGCGCGGTTTCGAGCTGCGCGCGGTGGGATTGCAGCCGGGTGCGGCGGAATACGCCGGGGTCAACGTCGCCGGCGTGACGTGGCGCGCGCTCGCCATCTCCGGCGCCATCGCCGGACTGGGTGGGCTCAACTTCGTGCTCGGCTACAAGCACTACTATGAGGAAGGCTTCGCCACCGGCGCCGGCTTCCTCGGCATCGCCGTGGCCATCGTCGGGCGCTCGCATCCTGTAGGCATAGTGCTGGCTGCCTTGCTCTTCGCCACGCTGTCGCAGGGCGGGCTGGCGGTGAACGCGCTCGTGCCCAAGCAGATGGTGGACGTGCTGCAGGCGGTGGTGATCATCGCCGTGAGTGTGTCGGTGCCCGAGGTGCGACGGCTGCTGCGCATCGGCCGCGGTGCACCGACGGGCCCCGCGCAGCACGTGGAGCCCAACGTCGCACCACCCACCGCGGCGAGCGCCGACGTATGATCTTCCTCGCCTTCCTGGCGCAGACGCTGCGCATCGCCATTCCGTACCTGCTCGCCGCCGCCGGCGGCGTGATGAGCGAGCGGGCGGGACTGATCGGGCTCACCCTCGAGGGCTACATGCTCGGCGGCGCCTTTTGCGCCGCGCTCGGCGCGTACGCCGGCGGGTCGCCGTGGGTCGGCGTGCTTGCCGCCGTCGCCGGTGGCGCGCTGCTGGCGTGGCTGTACGCCGTGAGCAGCATCCGCTTCAAGGCGGACCAGGTGGTGGTGGGCATCGCCATCAATCTGTTGGCCATCGGGCTGACTCGGTTCTTTCTCCGGTTGGTGTTCGACAGCTCGTCCAACTCGCCGCGCGTCTCGGGCTTCGACGTCCGCGGGAGTGGCGCGGGCTTCGTCGCGCTGCTGCAGAATCCGTTGTTCTGGATCGGCATCGTCGTCATCCCGCTCACGGCGTGGGTGCTGTACCGCACGCCGTTCGGCTTGCGCGTGCGCGCCGTGGGCGAGCACCCCGCCGCGGCGGCATCGGTCGGCGTCCCGGTGGCGCGCGTGCGCTACCTCGCCGTGCTGCTGAGCGGCGTGTTCGCCGGACTCGGCGGCGCGTACCTCGCGCTGGACCAGCACCAGTTCACCGACAACATGACGGCGGGGCGCGGCTTCATCGCCCTCGCCGCGACGATCTTCGGACGGTGGGATCCGGTGCGCGCGGGACTCGCGTGCCTGCTCTTCGCCGCGGCGGAGACGCTGCAGATCCGGCTCCAGGGATCGAACGCGATCCCGTCGCAGTTCGTGGAGATGATCCCGTACCTGCTCACCATCATCGCCCTCGCCGGCGTGGTGGGACGCGCGGTCGCGCCCGCTGCGCTCGGCAAGGTGACGAGCGACTGAACGGGCATCGATTGAACGTGCACGCGCCACCGCGATGAAGGGC
>DASTGQ010000614.1:0-2909 GCA_035718985.1 Gemmatimonadaceae bacterium | reverse complement strand
CTGCACGGTAGCGAGGTAGCGCGCGCGAGCGGCCTCACTGAGGTCGCGCACGCGCCCCCAGAAGTCCAGCTCGAACGACGGTACGCCAACACCGACGCTCAGGCGGTCGGTCGTGATGGTGCCGGCCCGGGCGATGCCGGTTGCAGCGTCGCCAGCGCCACTCCTCGACGCACCTGCCGTCGCGACGGGCGCCGGAAAGCGGTCGGCCGACTGGATGCGATACTGCCCGCGGGCGACCTCGATCTGTTCCACCGCGATGACGAGATCACGATTGCTGCGCATCGCCGTCGTGATGAGCGCCTGCAGCCGAGGGTCGCGAAAGAACTCGCGCCAGGTGATGTCCGCCGCGCGCGTCCCCACCGTGGCATCACTGTCCGAGGCGGAGAGATAGACCGGGGGCGTCGGAAGGGATGGTTGCAGGTGCGGTGGCGCGAAGTGACAGGCGCTGGTGAGGACCAGCACCGTCGCCGCGATGAGCTTACGCATGCGCCGTGTCCGCGTGATGATGGGCAATCTCCTCGGGCGACGGCGGCCGTCGCTTGCTGACCCAGCGACGCACGGCGAGGTAGAAGAGGGGGATGAAGAAGATGCCGAATCCCGTGGCAGCGAGCATTCCGCCGGCGACGCCCGTCCCTACCGCAATGCGGCTGGCCGCGCCCGCGCCGCGCGCCACGAGCAGCGGCACCATGCCGAGCACGAAGGCGAGCGACGTCATGATGATGGGGCGAAGCCGCAGTCGAACCGCGGCCATCGTCGCCTGCAACGTGCTCTTGCCGTGCGCCTCCTCCTCGATGGCGAACTCCACGATCAGGATGGCGTTCTTGGCCGCGAGGCCGATGATGGTCACCAGCCCCACGTTGAAATAGACGTCAGCCGAGAGTCCGCGGAGCAGGGTGAGGAGGACGGAGCCGAGCACGCCGAGCGGCACGACGAGCAGCACGGCGAGCGGCACCGCCCAGCTCTCGTAGAGTGCGGCGAGGAGCAGGAACACGACGATGAGCGAAACGCCCATCAGGACGACGATCTGGCCGGCGCTCTGCTTCTCCTCGAACGACAAGCCGGTCCAGTCGTAGCCGAAGCCCGGCGGCAGGTGCTTCGCGAGGCGTTCCATCTCCGCCATCGCCTCACCGGTGGAGCGGCCCGGTGCCGCCATCCCGGAGATCGTCATCGACGGATAGCCGTTGTAGCGGGTGATGGAGGGCGGACCCGCCGTCCAGCTGACGGTGGTGAAGGCGCCGAAGGGTACCATCTCTCCCTTGTCGTTGCGCACCTTCAGGTCGAGCACGTCCTGCGGCGTCATCCGGTAGGGCGCGTCGGCCGCGATGAACACGCGCAGGATGCGTCCGTTGCGGCTGAAGTCGTTGGCGTACGCGCTGCCGAAGGTGATGGCGAGCGTGGAGTTGACGCTGTTGATGCTGAGGCCGAGCGCGCGTGCCTTGATGCGATCCACCTGCACGCGGAGCTGCGGCGCGTCCTCCTGCGATTCCGGGCGGACGCCGGTGAGCAGGGGGCTCTGGCTCGCGGCGCCGAGGAGCTGGTTGCGCGCGGTGCGGAGCTCGTCGAGGGTGTGACCACTGCGGTCCTCGAGGACGAAACTGAATCCGCTCGCCACGCCGAGGCCCTGGATGGCGGGCGGATTGAGCGGGAACACCATCGCTTGCTTGATCTGCGAGAGCGCGCCGAACGCCTTGTTCACCAGCGTCAGAGCGCTGTTCGCTTCACCGGGTCGTTCGTCCCACGGCTTGAGACTGACGAACGCCATGGCGTTCGCCTGGCCCAGCCCGAAGAAGCTGAAGCCGCGCACGAAGATCACCGTGCGCACCTGCGGCTGTGCGTGCAGGAACTGCTTCACCTGCTCGATCGCGACGTTGGTGCGCTCCGTGGTGGCTCCAGGCGGTGCCTGGACGGCAACGAGGATGCTGCCCTGATCTTCCGTGGGCAGGAAGCTGCCGGGAAGACGCTTGAACAGCAGCAGGGTGATGACGACGAGCGCCGCGAAGATGGCGAGGAAGCGCAGCGGCCGGAGCAGGATGCGTCCCACCACGCCCTGGTAGCGGCCGATGGTCCGGGCGAACCAGCCGTTGAACCACGCGAAGAAGCGATCGAACTGGCGACGTACGGGGTGGCCGGACTCGTCCTCGGCCCGGTGCACGGGCTTGAGCATGGTGGCGCACAACGCCGGCGTGAGCGTGAGCGCCATCAGCGCCGAGAAGGCGATGGAGATGGCGAGCGTGACGGAAAACTGCCGGTAGATCCCCCCGGTGGTGCCGGGAAAGAACGCCATGGGCACGAACACCGCCACGAGGACCAGGGTAATGCCGATGATCGCCGACGTGATCTGGCCCATCGCCTTCACGGTGGCGTCGTATGGCGAGAGCCCCTCCTCCGACATGATCCGCTCGACATTCTCGATGACGACGATCGCGTCATCCACGAGGATGCCGATGGCCATCACCATGCCGAACAGCGTGAGCACGTTGATGGAGAAGCCGAGCACCCAGAGGCCCAGGCACGCGCCGGCGAGCGCGATGGGCACGACGATCGTCGGAATGAGCGTCGCCCGCCAGTTCTGGAGGAACAGGAACATGACGAGGAAGACCAGCAGCATTGCCTCGATCAGGGTCTCCACCACCGAGCTCACCGAGGCGCTGACGAACGGCGTGGAGTCGAAAGGTACGCTCCAGCCGACGTCCGACGGAAAGGTGGTCGCCAGCTCCGCCATGCGCGCCTTCACGGCGTGCGCTACCTCGAGTGCATTGGCGCCCGGCGTGAGCTGGATCGCCATGCCGGCTGCCGGTGCGCCGTTGAGCTCGAGGTCGAAGCCGTAGCTCGCCGCGCCGAGTTCCACGCGCGCCACGTCGCCCAGGCGGATCACCGAACCGTCCGGATTGGCGCGCAGGATGATGTTG
>DASTGQ010000613.1:0-3782 GCA_035718985.1 Gemmatimonadaceae bacterium | reverse complement strand
CGCCGGCGATGACCCCGCCCATCGAGCTGCACCGGACCGACCGGGGCCGGGGGAACGATGCGTTCGTCTTCCTGCATTACTTCGCCGGCTCGGCGCGCGCGTGGGACGCGGTGATCGCGTCGATTGCGCCCGGGCGCCGCTGCATCGCCGTCGACCTGCGCGGCTTCGGTGACTCGCCCGCGCCGAGCACCGGCTACGCGGTCGCGGATTCAGCGGACGACGTCAGCGCGCTGGTGACGGCGCTCGGTCTCGAGCGGTACGTGCTCGTCGGGCATTCGATGGGCGGCAAGATCGCGATGGCGCTCGCGGCGCGGCGGCCGGCCGGACTCGCCGGGCTCGTACTCGTCGCCCCCTGCCCTCCTACCCCGGAACCGATGCCGGAGGCGACGCGGGCGCACCTCCTCGATTCGTACGGCGACCTCGCCTCGGCCGTCGAGACGGCGCACTCGATCACCGTGCGCCCGCTCGCCGCAGCCGCCCTCGAGCAGGTCGTCGCAGACGAGCTGCGCACGTCACGCTTCGCGTGGGACGCATGGCTCCTCGAGGGAACGCGGGAGGACATCGCGGCGGCGGTGACCCGCGTGGACGTTCCCACACTCGTCGTCGCAGCCGGGGAGGATCCGGTGATGCACCGTGACATGCTCGAGCGCGAGGTCGTGGAGCGCATCGCCGGAGCGCGCATGGCCGTGGTGCCCGGGGTCGGCCACCTTGTGCCGTACGAGGCGCCGACCCAGCTGGCGGCGCTCGTCGAAGGTGCCTGGTGAACGCCGCCGGGCTCACGCCATACGTGGGCTACGCCGCCGGCGGGCTCACCGTGCTCTCCCTCGTACCGCAGGCCGTACGAGCCTTCCGGACGCGCGAGGTGCGCGACCTCTCGTGGGGACTGATCACCCTGCTCATCGCGTCGGGGGCGCTCTGGATCGCGTACGGCGTGCTGTCGTCGCAACGGCCGGTCATCCTGACGAACGTCGGCGTCGTCACGCTCGCCGCGATCATCCTCGTGGCCAAGCTCCGCTTTCGGTGAATCCAGTGCCGGTCGTCGGCCCAGGCCGGCGCAGCGCTCAGTCAGGCGGTGCGGCGGCGCGAACGTGACTTCGGTTTTGCCGAACTTCAGAGCCTCCGGTCCCGCCGCCGGAGCTAGGTAGTGTCTGATAAAGCTGAACTATTGATGTAGTGTCGCGAGTGGCAGCAGGGGAGTGTCCGAGGCACGCTCCGCGCACCATTATCACGTGTCCTTGCAGCTGGGATCTCACTTGAAACCTCATCCAAATGCAAGTATGAATTGCACTCGCGCGCTGATGGTCGTCCTTTGCTGGGCCGGATTATGCCCTTCCGCACCAGCCGAGGCGCAGAGCTCCACTGCAGCGCAGATTTGCGGTGGCCAGAGCCAGCGCTCCGGCGGGCGCAACCGACTTGAGCGAGGTCCGGACTCTACGGACTTCGCGGGGCGTCCGGGGTCCATTCTCGGGCAGGTAGTTGACGTGACGGATGCCCCGGTGGGGTGGGTGCGGGTGACGCTGCTGCACGAGATTCGAGATACCGTGGCCGTTCGTCAAGTCATCACCGATAGGCTCGGGCTATTCCGATTCGACAGTCTTCCCACCGCTCGCTCCTACGTGATGCGCTTTCAGGGGGTGCTCCTGGAACGCCAGTGGCACGAGATCTACCTCGTGAGCGGTGCTGTGGAGATGCTATGCGTGCACCTCCGCGCGTGGCCGTTTGGGCTTGCGCCAGTGACGGTGGGGCCGTCGGAGGTGCACACGCCGGGGCGGGCCACCCCGCTCCAGCCTCCAACGTAGGATTTCGGAGTGCGGAACTGACGGCGTTGCTCCAGCTGGTCGCGGCACATCGGCCGCTCTTTCAGGAGAGGTGGGATGAGTACTTCGGCCATCAGAATCGAGCCACGTGCCGTCGATGTCCGCGTGACCGATGACGCACTCGAAGTGCGGTTGGCGGACGGGCGCGAGCTGAGCGTCCCACTCGCCTGGTTTCCGAAGCTGCAGGCGGCCTCCGCGGCGGATCGGCAGCAGTGGCGCCTGATTGGCAACGGCGTCGGGATCGATTGGCCCGCGGTAGATGAGGATTTGTCCGCCGCCGGACTGCTCGCGAGTCGGTGATCGCGCGCCCGCGAGCTAACGAACGGTGAAGCTGACACAGCTTCTTTAGCGAGCGCTCGCTGCGCTCGCATTATTTGGCAAGCTTTGCAGCGTAGCTCCAGGCGTCAGCCGGCCGACGCGCATCGCGTCATGCGAATTCCTGACCCGTACGTCTCGACTCGTCGGTGGCTCAAGTTCGGATTGGCCGCGAGTGGTCTGACTTGCGTCGCGCTCCGCTCTGGCGCACCGTGATTGAACCACTCGCCTACGCGCTCGCCGGCGGCGCCGCGGCCGTCGTCGTGGGCTCCGGCCCGCTTCTCCTCGCGCTACCGCCGTTGGGGCTCGCATTCGGTCTTGCTCGGCTTCGTCACCGCTATCCGGACCAGCCGACACTTCCTTCTACGCGGCCGACCAGGGAGAGCTGAAGCTGACGGACGAATGAATGGGGAGCTGCTCACGATGCGGCCAGATCGATCGGACGGCCTGCCGGCGCTCTGGCGCCCCGCACCAGCGTTCCGTATGATCGCCTCATGCGGGATCCCACCATCACCGCCAACCGTCCCCTGCCGGAGCGTATCGACCGCACCACCCTCGCGGGCGCCGATCAGTACGTGCTCGCCTGCAACGCGCGTCGCGATGCCGATGCGCTGACGTTCGCCAACCTGGAACGCCTCGAACGGGAGAATCACCAGCTCCGAGCGGAAGTGCAGTGGAAGCTGGCGCACGCCTCCACACGCACGAGCCGATGGGTCTGGAGCCGCGTCATCATCGTCGCCTGCCTGCTCGTCGGGCTCGCGGGGATCGGCATGTGGGCGTACACGCCGAACGGCCGTGCATTCCGCAGCGGCCTGGCGAACGGCTATCACAGCGCCACGCCATGAGCCGCGCCCCGGTGCAGCAGCTCGGGGAGCAGGAGCTCCGCATGTACGTCGCCCGGCACGAGAACGATTACGTGCAGGAGTACGTCGACGCCCTGTACGAGGAACGTGCGGAGCTCACGAGCCAGATCCAGTCCATCGTGCGCGACTCGTACTCGGAGGACGGACGGCGGGCGATGCGGACGGTGCAGCGAGTCCTGCTCGCCATCACCATCGTTGCGGTGGCGGTGATCGCCTTCACGCTGGGCCGGCTCACCGGCTGAGCTGACCGTTCGTGCCGTCGCGCCCGAGCGACAGTGACTGCGCGCGATCCCGCGTCATCGTGAACGTGTCGAGCCCGTGCTCGAATCCGTTCTCGCACAGGTCCATCAGGTCGAGCCGCACCTCGTGCAGTGCATCCACGGCGCTGTCCAGCCGCTGCATCACGCTGCCCGTGCGATCGGTCTCGACATGCATCTGGCGATCGAGGATGCGAAGCTCGCTCACGAGGCTTCGGATGTGGTCGTGCAGCTGGTCCACGACTTCGGCCGCGTCCGGAATCAGGCTGCCGTGGAACCCGGAAAGCCCGCTGATCAGCCGATGGATCTCGGCGTGGTCGGTGGCGGCCTTCCGCTGCGCCGATTCGTAACGAGCCGAATAGCGCCGGACCGACGGGTTCCGCTCCATGCCGGGGACATCGTCGCCCTCGAGTGGTGCCCAGCTGGCAAGGAGCAGCTCCTTTATGGAGACGTCTTCCGCATACAGCGCCGAGCCCATGATGAGAAGGTCGAGCGCCAGCAGGGCGGCGATGAAGAGGAGGGCATCAGAA
>DASTGQ010000612.1:0-2209 GCA_035718985.1 Gemmatimonadaceae bacterium | reverse complement strand
CTCACCGGCTGGATCGCCGCCAACGCGCCGACGCCGCCGGCACGGGATCCCGGATTCGTGCTGCGCTGACCGCTCCTCATGCCTGACACTTCTTCCTTCTCACCTGGCCACATGTCCCACTCGCACGCTCGTTCCGCCACGCGTTTCCTCGCCGCCGCGCTCGTCGCGCTCGGTGCGACGTCCGCCGGCGCGCAGTCCGCGTCGGCGCCATCGCCCACCACGCTCACGCCGCATCAGCGCGCCGCGCGCGAGATCTACAGGCAGCTCATCGAGATCAACACGGTGGATTCCGTGGGCTCCGTGACCAAGGCCGCCCAGGCGATGGCCGCGCGCTTCCGCGCCGCCGGCTTCCCGGCTCGTGACGTCCAGGTGCTCATCCCCGCAGGCAAGCCCACCAAGGGCAACCTCGTCGTCCGCTATCGGGGACGCGGCAACTCGACGCGCAAGCCGCTCCTCCTGCTCGCGCACCTCGACGTCGTCGCCGCCAACCGCGCCGACTGGCCGCGCGATCCGTTCGTGCTTCACGAGGAGAACGGCTTCTTCCTCGGTCGCGGCACGTCGGACGACAAGGCCATGGCGGCGATCTTCACCGCCAACCTGCTGCAGATGAAGCAGCAGGGCATCGTGCCGGATCGCGACATCATCCTCGCCCTCACCGCCGACGAGGAGAACGGCGACGCCAACGGCGCCGAGTGGCTGGCGAAGGATCACAAGGACCTCATCGACGCCGCGTACGCGCTGAACGAGGGCGGCGGTGGCGCGCTCGCCAACGGCAAGCCGATCTACCAGAGCATCCAGGCGGCGGAGAAGGTCTACGCGGACTTCACCATCACGGCGACGAATCCCGGCGGCCATTCCAGCGTACCGCGTCCGGACAACGCGATCTACGAGCTCGCCGACGCGCTGCTGCGCATCTCGCACTACCAGTTCCCGGTCGCGCTGAACGACGTCACGCGCCCCTTCCTCGAGCAGTCGGCCACGGTGGAGCCGCGTGCCGAGATGGCGGCGGCGATGCGCGCGCTGGCGGCGAACCCCGCGGATTCGGCGGCGGCGGCAACGCTGTCCACCGATCCGCGCTTCGCCTCGATGCTGCGCACGAGCTGCGTGGCGACGCGCCTCTCCGGCGGCCACGCCTACAACGCGCTCCCGCAGCGCGCCACGGCCAACATCAACTGCCGCATCGCACCCACGTCGAGCTTCGAGGAGACGCGTGACGCCCTCGTCCGCGCCATCGCCGACACGGGGATTCACATCGACTTCACCATCCCGCCCACGGGCAAGTTCGGCGCGAAGGTGACACCCGTGGATCCCGAGCTCCTCGCCGCGGCCACCGACCTCACGAAGCAGATGTGGGGTGACATCCCGGTGATCCCGACCATGTCCACCGGCGCCACCGACGGCAAGTACATGCGCGCCGTCGGCATCCCGACCTTCGGCATCAGCGGCCTCTTCTCCGAACCGGGCGAGAACAACGCCCACGGCCGCGACGAGAAGCTGCGGGTGAAGTCGTTCTACGAGGGACTGTCGTTTCTGGATCAGCTGGTGAGGCGCCTCAGCGGGGTCCCCAGCGCGTGACCTTGGGTGAATCGTGAGACGTGAGACGTGAATCGTGACTGCGTTGACTGCCGTTACGTCTCACGTCTCACGCTTCACGTCTCACGTGCAGTTGTCAGTATCCCGCCGCTCCCGCATCCGCATCCCGTGGGTCCGCCACTCCGATCCTCGCTCCCGTCCTCGGGTCGATGCGGATGGAGTGCGCGGTGCCCTGCTCGCCGCCGAAGTGCACGTGGTAGCCCATGGCTTCCAGCGCGGAGACCGTCTGCGGTGACAGGCCGTTCCGCTCCACCACCAGCTCGTCGGGGAGCCACTGGTGGTGGAAGCGCGGCGCGGCCACGGCATCGGCGAGCGGCATGTCGAAGGTGGTCTGGTTCAGGATCACCTGCAGCACGGTGTTGATGATCGTGCGCCCGCCGGGGCTTCCCACCACCGCGAACAGCTTGCCGTCCTTCGCCACGATGGACGGCGTCATGCTCGACAGCATCCGCTTGCCGGGCCGAGCGAGGTTGGGCTCCGTGCCGATCAATCCCGTGCTGTCGGTGAGACCGGGCTTGCCGTTGAAGTCGCCCATCTCGTTGTTGAGCAGGAACCCCGCGCCCGGCACCACGGCGCCCACGCCGTAGCCCTGTTCGAGCGTGTACGTCACCGACAC
>DASTGQ010000611.1:0-3736 GCA_035718985.1 Gemmatimonadaceae bacterium | reverse complement strand
GTCCAGCTTGTGGGTGTACGAGCTCTTGTCGCTCGGCCGCGCTGCCTGGCTGAACAGGTCGCCCACGTTCGCCGCAAGGTCGAACCAGCCGTGCGTCTGCGCGGCCGGCATCAGCGAGATCGAGGCGCCCATGGTCGCCGTGGGCGCGTTGGCGCGAACCGGCGTCCCGAGCTCGCTGGCCGTGTAGAGCGTGAACGGGTTGCGCTGCTCGGTGGCGTTGGGAAGCCACTGCACGCTGCCGAACAGGCTCACGCGCGGAATCGCCGTCCGGGCAGCGACCGACGCGATGAGCTCGAAGCTCGTGCTGCCGGGCAACCGCTGCTCGGCGCCCGTGGCGAGGGTGCGCACCGTCGGGCCACCGAACAGGTGCGTGCGGATGACGCCCGGCATGAGCGTCACGCTCGGCGCGCACAGCACCTGACAGGGTCGCGGCGCTGATGCGCTGCGTTCGGAAGGATGGTGGCGAATGCCCTGCGCGCCGCAGAGCTGGGCGGCGACGCACGGCACGACGATGGTGGCGATCCAGCGAGACGGCATGAGCACCCCCGCCCGCGCCATCCCTGACGGCGCGGGTGAGTCGAGACACGTCTGCGCCCTCGAAGAGTGGCGCCGATGGGTGGGGCATCACGTGACCCTGGTCCAATTGTATGGGCCTTCCATGCATTCGGCGGGCCAGCAGCAGATGTTTTCGCCGGCCGGCGATCACCTCACGACCCGGCGGCCGAGCGGGGAGCGGACCGGCCGAGGCGCTGGCACTCGAGCCGGGAGCGGACTCACCCACGCTCCCGACGCTCGAGGTGACCCGCTATTCCACCTTCAGGATGCCGATCGCGCCCTTCTGCCCGTGCCCGAAGCTGTGGTTCACGAACGGAAACTCGCCCGCGATGTCGCACATCAACTCGAAGCACATCCCGCCGCCCGGCGGCACGGCGAACGTCTGCACGCCGCGGATCGCGGAGTTGGGCGGGGCGCCGAGGTAGACGGTGTCGAACTGCTCGCCCACGACGTGGAAGCTGCACTGGTACTGCGGACCCGCGCTCACCACCCAGAAGCGCACGCGGTCACCGACCTTCACCCGGATCGGATCCTTGATGTACTGGTTCGGACGCCCGTTGAACACCACGAGGTCTGGCGTGGTGTTCAGCATCTTCTGAAAGCTCGATGCCTGCATCCCCTCCTTCACTTCGTCGAGGTACAGCTCGCTGTGCACGAGCACGAACTCCTTCGCCGGCGGCAACGGGTCACGCGGCGAGACGATGATCGCGCCGTGCATTCCGGCGCCGATGTGCATCAGCACCGGCGCCGTGCCGCAGTGGTACATGAAGGCACCCGCCCACTTCGGCTTGAACGTGAACGTGAGCGACTGCCCCTTCGCCACCGACTTGAAGTTGGCCTTCGGATCGATCTGCGCCGCGTGGAAGTCCATCGAGTGCGGGATGAACGCATCGTTGGTGAGCGTGAACTCCACCGTGTCGCCCACCCGCGTGTGGATGATCGGCCCCGGGAACTGTCCCTCGAACGTCCACGCCGCGAGCACCGTGTCGTCGGAGATGCGGATCGGCACCTCGCGCGCATGCCAGTGGATGGACTGCGTGCCCCCCGCCGGCAGCGGCGGCAGCTCGGGCGCGTAGCGCTGGTACGTCGTGGATGCCGCGCCCTGCGTCGCCGTGCCGGTCGCCGAGCTGGGGGCTCGGTGCTCCTTCTTCAGGAGCGCCGAATCCAGCCGGCTGTCGGAGTTGTGGATGCGCGGATGTTCCGTGCCCGTGTCGGGCGCCGCACCAGCGCGCGCATGGCTCGTGTCGGAGGGCGCGCCGCTCGGCGAGCACGCCGTGAGCGCTGCACCCACGCCGGGGATCGCGAGCGAGAGGAGGCCGGCTCGCGTGAGGAAGGTTCGCCGGTCGCTCGGCACATCGCGGCCGCTCACCAGGTCGGACAGCAGGGGTGGTAGCTGCTCGGACATGCGGTTCTCCTGGTGTGTTGAGGTTTCACGAGGTCACGCTCGTCGCGCCGAGCGGTCGGCGGGAGGCGCGCAACGGATGTGCCTGACTCCACCTGGTCAGGCTCACCGGTGTCTCACTCCAGCTGATGAGGCCTCACCCGTGCCTCACCGCTCCTGGTGAGGCCTCACCGCTGCAGGACGTCGCCTTCCTCGTGCGGGCGAAAGTACAGGTCCCACGCCAGCCAGAGGTCGCGCGCGAACGGATAGAACACGACCGGCATCACCACGGCAAGCAGCATGGACGCGCCCCACAGCACGTTGAACGAGACGCGCGGCCACAATGCCAGCCAGAGCACCGCGGCGATCCCCACCGCCATGAGCTCCGCGATGACGAGGTTGATCAGGTACGCCCCCACCCAGAAGTCGCTCGACTCGCCGCGCTCGAGCACCTGGCCGCAGGAGGGGCACGCGTGCTTCATCGAGAAGAAGGAGTTCCAGATCCCGGGCGCCCCACAGCGCGGGCAGCGGCGCAGCAGCGCGCGTCCGGTGAGCGTGGCGAGCGAAGCGCGGCGCCAGCGGCGGGGCGCCTCAGTCTTTGCCGTCGGCCTCGGCGCGGACGATGGCGCCATGCCGGGCGGACGCGGCCATAGCGGGTGAGAGCCGTGATAAACAAATGTGTGGACAACCAGACCCCGTTCGTTTAGTATTGCCCCGCCTCGCCATCACGCCCCTCCTGTGACCCAAAACCTTGCGCGGCTTGCCGGTCGTGGTTGTGGCGATTGGAATCGAACGGTACAATGGCGCGGGATCGACCCGCGTCAACGACGTCTCACGACCTGAAGACCAGAGCTCTCGAGCTCCTTCGACGTTTGCGGGCTTCACCACCACACTGGGTGAATCCGCGTTGCACCATGCTGGTTCTCGCACGTCGGCAGTTCATCCAACCCCTCCCCCAAAGGTATCGTGATGCGTCGCCCCCACCTGCTCCTTCCTGCCCTCGGCGCGCTCGCGCTCGCGGGCTGCTCCGCCGATCGGCCGGAGCTCACCGCCCCACTCGCCGCTCCTGGCGCCGTCTCGCGCAGCGTCGGCGAGACATCGGGCCGCTACATCCTCGCCAGCAACGGCGGATTCGCGAAGGACTTCGCCGCGCGCATCGCCGCGCTGGGTGGCACCGTCGAGCGCGTGCACACGGCAGGCGGACTCGCCATCGTGAGTGGTATCTCGGATGCCGCCGCCACCCAGCTTTCCTCCATCGGCGGAGTGAACGAGGTGCAGCCGGACGCGGAGTTCTCGCTCGACGAGCCCTCGACCATCGATGCCGACGCGACCGACGTCGCGAGCGACGCCTCGATCAGCAGCGTATCCAATCCCGCCGGTGCGCCCCGCTACTCATGGCAATGGAACATGCGCGACATCAATGCGGCCGCCGCATGGTCCGCTGGCAAGCTGGGCAACGCCGGCGTCACGGTCGCCATCCTGGATACGGGCATCGACTACGACGACCCCGACCTGAACGGGCTCGTGGATCTCAGCCGATCCACCTCGTTCATCCCATCGGATGACGCGATCACGCACACGTACTTCCCTTCGCGCAACCTCATCAACGACTACAACGGCCACGGCACGAACGTCGCCGCGCAGGTGAGCAGCAAGGCGGCCGTGCACGCTGGCGTGACCTCGAAGACGACGCTCATCGGCGTGAAGGTCCTCTCCGGTCGCGGCAGCGGCTCGCTGAGCGCGGTGCTGAGCGGCGTGCTCTGGGCGGCCGATCATGGCGCTGACGTCGCCAACATGAGC
>DASTGQ010000610.1:0-3315 GCA_035718985.1 Gemmatimonadaceae bacterium | reverse complement strand
ACCAGCCACATCGCCGACGCAACGCGCTCACCGGTGAATGGGTGCTCGTGTCCCCGCATCGCATGCGCCGCCCCTGGCAGGGGCAGGTGGAACCGACGCCAGCCGAGAATCGTCCGGCATACGATCCCGCGTGCTATCTCTGCCCGGGCAACCCTCGCGCCGGCGGGGAACGCAACCCCGCCTACCCGACGACTTTCGTCTTCGACAACGACTTCGCCGCGCTGCTCCCGGAGACGCTCGACGACACGCCGCTGCCAGGGCCCGACGAGCTGCTCGCTGCGCGCTCCGAGAGCGGGATCTGTCGCGTGATCTGCTTTTCACCGCGCCATGACCGTTCGCTCCCCGATCTTCCAGTGAGCGAGATCCGACGCGTCGTCGACGTCTGGACGGAAGAATACCTCACCCTCGGCGCGCGCGACGACATCGGGCACGTGCAGATCTTCGAGAACAAGGGGCAGATCATGGGATGCAGCAATCCGCATCCGCACGGACAGATCTGGGCGCAGTCGAGCGTGCCGCGCGAGGCGGGCCTCGAGACGCTGCGGCAGCGCGAGCACCACGAGCGCCATCATCGCACGCTGCTCACCGACTATCTCGACCTCGAGCTCCGCCGCAACGAGCGGCTCGTGTGCAGCAACGACGGCTTCGTGGCGCTCGTACCCTTCTGGGCCGTCTGGCCGTTCGAGACGCTCGTCGTCAGCAGGCGCCCGGTCGCGCACCTGGGCGAGCTGACCGACTCCGAGCGTGACCAGCTCGCCGACATCGTCAAGCGCCTCACCACGCGCTACGACAACCTGTTCGACATCTCCTTTCCCTACTCCGCCGGCTTCCATCAGGCGCCGACCGACGGCGCGCCGCATCCCGAGTGGCACCTGCACATGCACTTCTATCCCCCACTGCTCCGTTCGGCCACGGTGCGGAAGTTTCTCGTCGGCTACGAGATGCTGGCCGAGCCGCAGCGCGACCTCACGGCGGAAGCCGCCGCCGAGCGCCTGCGGGCCCTGCCGGAGCAGCTCAAGCGCGCCGCCTCGGCATGACGTCACCACGGGAGAGCGTGCTGCGCGAGTTCGAGCGCCGCACTGGCACGAAGGCGCCACTCCTGGCGCGGGCACCGGGACGGGTGAACCTCATCGGCGACCACACCGACTACAACGACGGCTTCGTGCTGCCGATGGCAATCGATCGTGCGGTGTGGATCGCGCTGCGCCCGCGCGACGACGGGCGTGTCACGGCGCACTCACTCGACTTTCACGAGGACGCCACCTTCGACGTTCGCGAGCTGAAGCGCGAACATGACGGGTGGGTGGAATACGTCCGCGGCGTCGCATGGGCGCTGGGGCTGCGAGCCGGACACGCAGCCGGTTCGCTGCGCGGCTGGGAGGGGGTCCTGGCGGGAGACGTTCCCGTTGGCGCAGGTCTCTCCTCCAGTGCGGCGCTGGAGCTGGCCACGGCGCGCGCATTTGCCGCGACGAGCGCGCTGGCATGGAACCCCACGGAGATGGCGCGGCTTGCACAGCGCGCCGAGAACGAATGGGTGGGCGTGAACTGCGGCATCATGGACCAGCTCATCTCGGCGGCCGGCGTGGCGGGCCATGCCCTGCTCATCGATTGCCGCTCACTGGACACGCGCGCGGTGCCCCTGCCCGATGAGGTGGCAGTCGTGGTGCTCGACACCGCCACCCGCCGCGGGCTGGTGGACTCCGAGTACAACGAACGGCGCGCACGCTGCGAGGCGGCCGCGCGAACGTTCGGCGTGAAGGCGCTGCGCGACGTGGACGAGCGAATGTTCGCCGAGCGCTCAGGCTCGCTCGACGACGTCACGCGCCGCCGCGCCCGGCACGTGGTGACGGAGAACGCGCGCACGCTCGCTGCCGCCGACGCGCTGGCCGCGGGAGACGTACGGCGGGTCGGCACCCTGATGGACGAGAGCCATCGCAGCCTGCGCGACGACTTCGAGGTCTCGCGTCCCGAGCTCGACACGATGGTGGAGATCGCGCGCGCCCAGCAGGGTTGCCTGGGCGCGCGCATGACCGGCGCGGGCTTCGGCGGGTGCGCCGTGGCGCTCGTCGCCCGCGACGCCGCCGAGCAATTCACGAATGAGGTGGCGAAGCGCTACGAGGAGCAGGTACGGCTCACGCCATACATCTATGTCTGTGCCGCGTCGGCGGGGGCGAGCCTGGAGAAGGCGTAACGGCGCCCCTCAACCGCTCACGCGAGCGAAGTCGATCACGACCTCGCCCGGCACCTTCTGGACGTAGTTGATCGTCACCGACTGGCCGTAGCGCTCCTGGAGCTGACGCAGGAGCGGGATCGGGTCGTGGTCGTTGCAGAAGCGCATTGTCTCGCCGGGCGTGAGGGCGTCGAGCGCCCCGAAGATGGCGGCGTGGCGGAAGCGCTTGGCGATGCCGCGCGCGTCGAAGTTGTAGAGCTTGTCGGCCTGAAGGTGCAGGTGTGCGTGGGTCATCTGTCGTCTGGTGTGAGTGATCGAAGGGCGATCACGAACCATACCCGAGCCTCGGTTGCACCTGCGTGACGGAAGTCACGACTCGCGATCCGTGTGGCAATCGGACAGCAGCGTGTCGCACGCATGCGACAGTTCACCCGGCGCATGTTCGCGAGCATCCGGCTTTCCACGCGCCAAACATAGACGGCACATCGGGTTATCGACGCTCGATCGTCCGGCGGAAATCGGCTTCGCGCTTGCGTCGCCATCGCGCGCTCCGCCCATCGCATCCCTTCCCCAGTCGTGGAGAATCCATGTCGACCGTTCTCCGTACCATGCGCTTCGGTGCTGCCGTGGTCGCTACAGCGGCACTGGTGGCGCTTCCGGCCTCAGCTCGCGCGCAGGCGGGCAGCTACGTGCTGGACTCGCCGAGCGGCACGCCCGTGAACATCACGCTGACTCCCGGCACCTGGACCCTTCAGGCCATCGCGGGCGGCTGGAATCCCTGGGGCAGCAACGTGGCAGGGTGCGACATCAATGGAGCAAACTGCACCAACGGATGGACGACCCAGTTCAGTTACTCCCTGAATGGAAACCCATTCCAGACCGTCGGCGGCACGATCTGGTCCAGTGCGGCGCTGGCAGTGGCGAACTCGCCCCTCGAGATGTTCACCGTCGCTTCCGGGGAGCCGGCCACGCTGCAGATCCTCGACAGCTATTACGCCGATAACGTGGGCACCGTCACGGTGGCGGTGAATACGACCACGACTCCCGAGCCGGCATCGCTGACCCTTCTCGCCACCGGCTTGCTCGGTGTCGCCGGCGCGGCACACCGCGCCCGGCGGCGCAGCTGATCGACTGACCCAACCGAC
>DASTGQ010000609.1:0-4036 GCA_035718985.1 Gemmatimonadaceae bacterium | reverse complement strand
ATCATCGTCGACTGTGTGCTGCAGTCGCCCGAGCGCGCGCTCGGCCTCGTATTGAACGCGCCGACCATCGACCCTGCGCATCGCAGCATGCTGTCGATGATCTGGCGCGTCATCCGCGACGTGCCGAACGATCCCGCCTCGCTCGCCCTCGTGGTGGCGCGCGACTACCTGCGCGCCGGCCCGTACCGAATCCTCACCACGCTCCGCTACTCCCTTGCCGATCACATCGAGGAGAAGCTCCCCTCGCTCGCCCTACCCGTGCTCGTCGTCTGCGGCGCCCACGACCCGGTGGTGACGGTGCGCTGGGCGAGCGAGGTGGCGCGGCTCGTCGGCATCGAGCGCACCGATGCGGCCGGTGGCGCGATGCAGTGCGTCGGCGACGCGGCGCATGCGCTGCCGTACGACGACCCTGAGACGTTCGCGGAGATCATCGAGCGGTTTGTCGGGGAGCTCGTCACGACCAGTTGACCGGTCACGGCTGGCAAATCGATGCACGGAGTGGTGTCCGGCGAGACCTCCGAGTTCGCCAGCGTCAACCTGATGACGAGCGTCACCACGACCGCCGATGCCGCGACGCGGTGCCGATGCTTCTGCTGTTCTCGCATGGTGGATGTCCTCTCGATCGATGGAGCATGCGCGTCGCGACCTCGCGTCGCTTCGCTCTGGCAGGTGCCGCATGATCCGTCATCTCCCAGTTGCCGCCCCCGGACACCAGAACTGCACGTGAGACGTGAATGGTGAGATGTGAATCGTGAGACTTGTCTACCGACGCCGTCACGATTCACGCTTCACGGCTCACGATTCACGTCGCAGTTCGCGTCTCACGTGCTCTCCACGCCACTCGCACCGTCCCCACGATCAGTCGCTCGTCCCGCGGGATCGTCACGTCGGCGCATGCACGGTTGAGTGATGCGAGCAGTACGTCACGCCGTCCGAGCCGCTCTACGCGCTTGCACACGTAGCCGTCGCTCGGATGCCGCGCGACCACGACGTGCCCGCGCACCAGTCCCGGCGTGAGCTCCACGAGCACCGTGTCGCCGTCGTTCAGTAGTGGCACCATGCTCTCACCCGCGATCCGGAGCGCCAGCGCCCGCATGCGCGGCACCCCAGAGGGCAGCACCATCCAATCTTCCACTGGTTCGTCCCACAGCTCGCGTCCCGGGCCGGCGGCGGCGCTCAGGTCGATGAGCGGCACTGCGCCTGCCGACCGCGCGTGCTCCATCGCGCCGAGTGGGGTGTTCACGCTCCTCGCCACGACCGTGCGCGGCGGAGCGTGCACGATGCCCACGCCGCACCGGCGCGACAGCACCCGCTCGTGCAGCGCACGTCCGCTCGAGAGCATGGCGCTCGCGTCATAGGCCGCACGCACGCGCCGCCCGCCTCTTGCGCGCGACTCGGCGGCGAGCCACGCGAGAATGGATTCATCGGCCCACGCATCGTCACGTGCTCGGGCATACGAGCGTCCCAGTGCCTCGGCCAGCGCTTCACCGTCCCACGCCGGACGGTCCATTCGGTCGTGCGTCATGCGGGTCTCCTGCCGCGCTCCATGCGGCGAAAGAATCGCTCGAGCTCACGCTGCGCGTCTGGTGGCAGCGTGGCCGCGTACTGCGGCGCCGCCCGCTCGAGTCGGCGGCACAATCGCCAGATCTGCTTCGTCGTCGCGTCGTAGCTCTTGCCCAGCCACTCGGCAATCGTGCGATGAGGGACGGCGCGTCCGATCCAGGTGAGCAGGCGGATGGTGTCCTCGTCCAGCTCCGCTGCCATCGCCGCCGCGAGCTGCTCGAGCGCGGTCGGATGCGACGGGTCGGTGAACATCGCGCCATGGCTGGCCGCGATGGTGCTCTCGGCGCACACGCTGCGCACCACGGCGAGTGAATCACCCGCGTCGTATGCCGCGTCCTCGTGGTGGCGACGCCGTCGCGCGCGGCTGCGCTTCACGGCGAGGTGCCGCTTGCGCACGGCACCCACGAGGTAGGCGCGCATCTGCGCCGGCACCATCGCGCGCGGGTCGGACAGCCGGAGGGCTTCGTCCTCCAGCACCTCCTCGACGCACTCGGCGTGCAGCTCGGTGGGAATTCGCCCTTCGGCATAGAGCAGCAGCACGGGACGAAAGCGCGCGAGGAACTCCCCGAACGCCCAGTCGTCGCCGGCACGCATCGCCTCCACCAGCGCATGATCATCGAGCGCCCGCACGCGTCGCTCGTTTCCGCTTCGCTGCTCCATATCCACTGTTGCCGACCCCGGACACCCAGCTGCGCGTGAGACGTGAATCGTGAGACGTGAGACGCAGTGCGTCCGCCGTTACGATTCACGCTTCACGTCTCACGTTTCACGCGCCTTAGCGGATGAGGTGCGTCTGGTGGCGCACGATCCAGTCGCGAAGCCGGCGCTCCAGCTGCACGAGCACGCGGTCGTCGTATGGCGTGTCGTGGAGATGCCGGCGCCAGGTCGTCGCGCGCGCCGGCCGCAACCCGAGTCGCTCCGCCGCGGCCACGAGGTTGAGCAGATCTCCCAGGTACATCGCGTGCGATGCCGACACCGCCGGCTCACGCACTGCCAGGCGTTGTCGCCCGATCCGGGCGCGGGCCCGCGCCGCCTTGGCCATCTCTTCCGCGCTGGGCCTGAGGCGCGAGGCGGTGAAGCCAAGGTTGGCGAGGGCACGGCCGACGGCGGAGGTCTCGGTGTTCTCCAGGCAGGCGACCTCGTTCACGTCGCCGTCCCCTTCCCGTTCGGCGGCCCACCCGGTGGCGGCAGGCCCGCTCTCGTTCCGGTCGCGATAGACGCTCGCCCTGAAGACCACTTCGGCGTTGGTCCGGCTCACGAGCTCCGTGACGATCCGCCCCTGCGGGTGCGCGTCGTAGAACTGGGTGATCCGCTCGGCGACGGGCGCATACCCCGCCGGGTTGAAATCGGGACCGGACTTCATTGCTGCGGCGCCTCCTCGCTGGTGAGCTCGATTCGCACAGGGAGACAATGCTAATACCGAATAAATACCGAAGCAACACCCGTGAGAAAGGGCCCGCCGATCGATGCGCGGGCCCATCTATATCAATTTATATTTATGTGTGTCGGCTATGGCTGCAGACCGTACTTCGCCGGGTCGCTCCCGACCTTCGCCGACGCGATGAGCTTCGGCACGTAGTCCCGCGTCTCCTTCGGCAGTGCACCGGCAATCCGGAAGAAATCCTCGTCCGTCCCTGTAGTGCGGCCCAGCACCTTCCTCATCGCCTTGGACACCGTGCCGGCGCCCGAGTTGTACGCTGCGGCCGCCAGATACCACGAGCCGAAGCGGTCGTGGAGCTGCGCCAGGTAGGTGAGTGCCGCGTCCGTCGCCTTGGCGGGATCCTTTCGCTCGTCCACGTGCCGCCCCACGGAGAGCCCGAACTGGCGCGCCGTGGCGCTCATGAACTGCCACATCCCCACCGCCTTCACCCGCGACTTGGCCGTCGGGTTGAAGTTGGACTCGATCATCGCCAGGTAGATCAGCTCACGCGGCATCTGCCGCTTGTCCAGCTTGGCGAGGATCATGTCGTCGTACTTCCCCATCCGATCCAGGGAGAGCTGGAAGTCCCCCTTGAGCGACGTCGTGAGGCGCTGCACCCACTGGTCCACCGCCTGGTGCTGCACATTCAGGTCGAACTCGGCGGCCGCCACGGGCACCCCGGCCCCCACCTGCGAGGCGGCCGTCCGGAGCGCCACGTCGCTCGCCGCAGCCACGGCTGGGTCGGCATCCGAATCCGCTACGGATACGCTCCCGCCTACGGCGTGCGTCAGGAACGACGTCCGCTCCATCCCTACCACGGCCGTGGACACCGCCATGGCGATGGCCAATACCGGAAACGCAGCGCGTGACTTGACACGCGCCAGAAGCTGTCGGGCAGACTCCAAGGCGGACTCCTCCATCTCGTTGATACTATTGAATTTAAGCCATTGAGAGCCTTCATTGCAGACTTGCGTTTTCGAGCGGTCCCCACGTCAGCTCGCTTGGCCGAACGCTGCTTTTCGACGCCTTTGACGCAAAACGGAAGCGGCGGCC
>DASTGQ010000608.1:0-18590 GCA_035718985.1 Gemmatimonadaceae bacterium | reverse complement strand
CGCCGGCGGCGACGAGCCCCGCCCCGCCCGGCATCGTTGCCCCCACGTCGAAGTGCGCACGACCGCGATCCAGCACCCGTGCGCCGAAGTTCGCCGACCGCACGCGCAGCCCGCCCGCAACCACCGTGTCGGCCTGCAGCGAGACGGTGCCACGCGTATGCCCACCGACGCTCGCGAGCTCCAGCGAGCCGGTGAGCGCATGCGCGACGTTCCCGTTCATGTACAGCTCGCGTCCCTTCAGCGTGCCGCGCACGAAGAGCGAGTCGAGCCAACCGTGCGCCGAACCGCGAAAGGTGAGCGAGCCGAGGAGCGAATCCGGCTTCACGGGACGACCGGTGATCGTCACGGCCGACGCGCTCCTGAGGTAGCGTCGCAGCCCGCCGAGCGAGTCCACTGACACCGAGAGCACGAGCGAGTCTGCACCCACCGGACGCGTGAGGCCGAGCGCGCCGGATGCACGCAGCACGCCGGGCGCGGCCGCCACGACCAGCGTGTCCACGCGCAGCACGCCGCGCTCGAAGCGCAGCCGCGACGACCCGCTGCCGATCACGACGCCATCGGCTTCCGAGCGGTTCAGCCGCACCGCGAGCGATCCCTGGAGCGTCGCGAGCGAGTCACCCTCGAGGTCCACGTCGTACAGGCCGGCGAGCCGCGTCTGCGGCGACGCGCCACCGACGAGCGTCGCCACGTCCAGCGCATCGAAGCCGCCACTGCCGCGCGCCCCGTAACCACCGATGGAATCGGCATCCACGTGGCCGGCGTAGGTCACGTGCCCGCCCGCCCCGGTGAGGTCGGCCGTCACCATCAGGTCGGGCGCCCTGCCCTGCACCGTGAGCGGCCCCGAGTAGGTGCCACGCAGCGGGAGCTTCGGGTACGACCGCGCCAGCGTGGTCAGCGAGAGCGGCGACATCAGCAGGTTCAGGTCGTACGTCATGAACTGCTCGCCGTAGGTAATGCGGCCGCCGCCCGTGGCGTGCGTCGGCTCCGCCGGCCCGTCCCTGTGCGTGAGTGACGCGTTCGACACCCGCACGTCCAGCCAGCTCGAATCCAGCACGGCGCTCCCCGTCACGATGCCGCCGACGCGCGGAAAGTTGGGGTAGATGGTCGTGATGGAGCGCAGGTCCAGCCGATCCGTGCTGGCGAAGAAATGATGGAACGCCGTGAACGCCGGCTCGAGGATGTCGAGTCCGCCGCGCCCGGTGAAGTGCGACACCGCACCGGGCACGTGCGCGTCGTGGAAGGTCACGTCGGCTGCATCCACCACGAAGTTCGTCAGCGGCCCGCCGCGCGCCGTCACCGTGCCCGTGAGCCTCCCCTGCCAGTCGGCGGGAAACGGCTTGCCGTTCAGCGTGCGCAGCAGGTCCCAGTCCACCGGATCCGCCTTCATGCGCACGTCGTGCACGCTCAGCACGGGCCCGCCGGTCTCGAAGGTCATGTCGCCCGTGAGACGCGACTTCGTCGTGCGCACGTCCATGTTCGTGAGCGCGTAGTCCAGCCGGTGCAGGTTCCGCTCGTTGCGGATGTCCAGCACCATCTTCCCACCGCCGGTGCGCGGCAAGGTGGGATACACCCACGCCACGTCGTTGAGCGAGACGGAGTCACCCCAGACGCGAATCGCGTAGCGAACCGGGAGGTCGCTCCCCCACGTGATCTTTCCCTCGCCCCGCCCCGTCGAGCCGGGCAGGTCGAAGTGCGGCACGGTCATCCACACCGAGTCGCCGAGCACGCGAACACGACCCGACACGTTGTGCCAGCGGAACGTCGGCACGGTCTCCACGGCGTTCAGCGTGTCGATCACGAACACCCGCGTGGCCGAATCGGGATCGGCGATCCGCATGGAGGGCACGGCCGCGTAGATGCTGGTCCACCGGTAGTTCTGCGTGAACCCACCGCCCGCCCGGCGGATCTCGTGGTCGTCCCGTGCCAGGTTCATGCGGATCGCGCTGTCGCGCCGCGCGCCGTGCAGCGAGTCGTCCGGATGCCACGGCATCGTGAGCCGGAAGCTCGCGCTGTGGAGGTGCGTGGAGTCGATCACCACGTAGTCCCCGAAGCCACGCTCGGGACCCTTCGGCCTGCTCGGCCCTCCGCGACTGAACACCCGCTTGAAGTTCCAGCTCCCGTCCTCGTGCTGCCGCAGCACCACGACCGGCCGTGACACGTCCACGTTCCGCAGGTGCAGCCGGCGATCGATGATGTCGCGGATGTCGTACTCCACCCGCAGCGGGCCCGTGGCGATGAACAGCGAGTCCTGGTCGTCGCGCAGCTCGAGCGAGTCGATCGTGACGCCCGTGAGGAAGCTGCCGCTCATCGGCCCGATGTACAGCTTGCCCTTGATCCCCGCGGCTACCTGGCGCTGGATGGCGCGGCGCAGGATCCCCTGCCCCGAGTCCGACTTCGTGAAGAACAGACCCACGCCGACGCCGATCAACCCGAGCACGACGAGCATGCACAGGCTGATGAGGGCGACGAAGTTTCGACGGGTCATGCGCGAGGAGAAGGTCGGTGCGGCGAGCTAGAAGTCGGGGCCGATGGAGAAGGTGAAGGTCAACCGGCTCAGGAAGCTGTTCTTCTGTTGCGGGACGAACGAGGCAGGACAGGCGATCCCGGGCACCTGCTCGTAGACCCCGCGCGCGTTGGGCACCGCAGGAATGCGGTTGCCCGGCGAGACGCAGTAGAGGGGCGCGAAACCGGTGGCCGGATCGGGAGGCGCATCGTAATAGATGGCGCCCGCCGGCCGGGGGAACGGGTTATACCCCACGTTGGCCTGGAAGGGCCCCACTGGAGTAAAGACGCGCACCCCGACGCCGGGGGTCCACTTCAGACCATTCAGGTAGAGGGCCGACGCCTTGTGGCTCTGCGATCCGAGCACCGTGCCGCGCTGCCACACGTCGCCCGCGTCGGCGAACAGGGTGTACTGCAGCAGATCGGGAAAGAACCGGCTGCGAAAGCGCAGCTCGAAGTTGGTGACGATGAGCGAGTTGCCCCCGAGTGGCACCACGCGCCGCACCCCCTGGCTGTCGGGTCCGGCGCCGAGCGAGAAGTACAGCGTGTCGCCCAGCCCGCGCACGGAGTTCGGCGCGCTCTCGGAGATGTAGGTGAGGCCGCCCAGCTGGTTCTGCTGAAAGCCGCGCACGCTCGCCGCGCCACCCGCATACAACCGCTCCTCGGGGGGGATGAAACCCGTGGAATCGTTGAACGACAGCGTGCGCCCGAGCACGGTGCCGAGCCGTACGCGCGCCGCAAAGGTCACCGACGGCGACAGCGCGTGGTAGTAGCCGAAATCGCCGAGCCCCTTCGTGAACTGGATCTGCGGATCGGACCCGAGTTCCTCCAGCGACGTGCGCAGGTCCAGGCGCGCGATGGTGCCCTGGCGTGGCACGAACAGGTTGTCCGTGCGCACCCGCTCCACGTGCGCGCTCGCCACCGCCACGCGGCGATTGCGATCGGTGATGAACGCGCGCGACTCCGAGTCGCAGCGGCTGAACAGCGCACAGAGCAGCGCGGGCGACGCGTCCGTGCGACCGAGCTCCATCGTGTACGCCAGCCGCAACGGCACCGCGCGCGAGATGTCGCGCGTCAGCGACGCCTCACCCCCGACGAGCGTCGTGCGCAGGTATGCCTGGTATTCGCTCCGTCGCTCGCTGTATACCGTCAGGCTCGGCGAGGTGCGGAAGCCGAGCAGCGTCGGGAGCCGCAGGCCGGCGGAGACGAAGTAGTTGAGCCGTTCACTGAAAGGATCGTCGCGGATGGCCGGCGCGCACAGGTTCCCGTTCGCCATCCGGGTCGGCGCGCCATATCCCACCTTGGACACCTGTCCCGTGAGGTCGAACCGCCGCGCCTCGCCGAGGAAGTTCTTGTCCACGTACTGCGTGCGCTCCTTGAAGCAGTCGAGCACGCTCCAGCCGATCTCCGTGCTCACCTGCCGCAGGTAGTTCTCGCGCAGCAGCAGGTCCACCGTCACCAGGCTGTCGCCCGGCGGCTGCACGCTGTCCGGAGCCAGGCGCACCTCGACGCTGGTGAACAGGTCCGTCTGGTAGAGCGCGCGTTGGGCGTCCGTGAGGTCGCGCTCGCGGTACATGTCGCCCTGCCGCACGAGCGCGAGTCGCTGGATGGTGTGCGCGCCAAGCTTGGGGGCCGTACCCGGCAGTGGCTGGTTGAATACGCGCACCTCGCCGATTCGCGCGCGGTGCCCAGCCAGGACATCGAGACCCACGGTCGCCCGGTGCGCTGCCGTGTCCACCGTATAGCTCGCCGCCACGTCGGCGCGCGGGAACCCGTTGTCGCGGAGGTGAGTCTTGATCGTGTCGATCGTCGCCTGCAGCACCGTGCGGTCGAAGCGCTCGCCCTTCTTCAACGGCATGCGACTCGTATCCACGATCGATCGCACGGCACTGTCCAGCCCGGACATGCGCAGCGAATCGATCATCACCGGCTGCCCTTCGGAGATCAGGAAGGTGACGTGCACGCCGCCCGAGGGATCAGGCACCACCGTCGTGTCCACCGTGGCGCCGTAGTAGCCATGACGCTGGTAGAACACCCGCAGACGGCCCACGTCGAGCCGCAGGGCATCGCTGTCCAGGCAGCGGCGCGTGCCGAACACGTGCAATCGCCGCTGCAGGAAATCGCTCGGCGTGGTGGACACGCGGAGTGCGAGGTCGCGGCTCGAGAAGGACTCGTTGCCGCGGAAGTCCAGCGAGCGGACCTCGCGCTCCCCTTCGGTGCCGTCACACTCCAGCCCCTGCGCCAGTGCGCTGGCGGGCAGCGCCGCGAGCAGGAGCGTCGTCAGTGCGAGCCGGCAGCGACGCCGCGTGGGCGCATCAGGCCACCAGCTCATCCCCGCGCGCCACGCGTGCTCCGCGCGCGCCGCGCCGTCGTTCCCGTCGCGTGGTGCTTGTGCTCTCGCCGCTCCTCCGGCAGGAGCGGCGTACGCTCCAGGAACAGGCGCGCCACGTAGAAGCCGGCCAGCCCGGTCACGATGCCGGCGCCGAGCGCGGGAAGGAGCTCGCGGCCACTCAGCGGACGACGGAACACGTAGCCCTCCAGTCGCGTCGTTGGACGCGGAGGACGATCGACCGGCTGAGTCATGTATCGGCAGAAAAAAGGAAGGGACGCAACTTGCAGCGGCGACGACCGGCGAGACACCGCGCGCCCGCGCGGTGAGGCCTCTCCGGCGGGCGCGACTTTCATTGACGCTCGACTGCAGCGCCGGTAAGTTCTCGCGCCTTCGCCATACTGTCAACTGCTTACGCCAGAACGTCATGCGCCGTTGCCTCACCCTCCTGCTCCCGACCTTTCTCCTGGCCTGCGGCGGCAGCGGCGGAGGCGCCAATCGGCGCACCCTGGTGGACTCGCGGGACAACTACGATCCCCGATCGCTGGACCCGGCGCTCTCTACCGACGTCCCCACCGGACGCGTCGTCGGCTACCTGTTCGACGGGCTCACGCGCTTCACCCCGGATGCCCGCGTCGTCCCCGGCCTGGCCACGAGCTGGGACGTTTCCCCGGACGGCATCACCTGGACATTCCATCTCCGCCGCGGAGTGAAGTTCACCGACGGCACCCCCTTCGTCGCCCGTCAGGTGGCCTCGAGCTGGCGGCGCGTTCTCGACCCCAAGGTGCGCGGCGGTCGCGGCTGGCCCCTCTACCCGATCCTCGGCGCCAAGGAGTTCGCCGAGGGAAAGGGCACCTCGATTCCGGGTGTCGCCACGCCCAACGACTCCACCGTCGTCGTCACGCTGAAGGAGCCGTTCGCCATCTTTCCCAAGCTGCTCGCCATGCCGGTGGCCTCCATCGCGCCGGAGAACGTGCCGGCCAACTTCGGCGAGCACCCGGTCGGCACCGGGCCGTGGAAGCTCGTCGAGTGGCACCACGACGACTACCTGCTCTTCTCACCCAACAAGGACTACTGGGGCGGTGCGCCGAAGGCCGACTCGCTCAAGGCGCGCATCATCGCCGAGCCCAGCACGGCCGTGGCCGAGTTCCAGAGCGGCAACGTGGACGTGCTCCAGGTTCCGCAGGGCGAGATCCGTGACTGGGAGGAGGACGCGGAGCGGAAGAAGCTCCTCACCTCCGCGCCTTCACTCGAGCTGGTGTACGTCGCCATCAACACCACGCGCGGTCCGCTGCGCGATCCGCGCGTCCGGCAGGCGCTCAACTACTCCATCGACCGCCGCACCATCGACCGCAACCTGATGGCCGACCGCGGCGAGCTCGCCAACGGCGTCATCCCCTTCTCCCTTCCCGGCTCGGACAAGACGCGCATCGGCTACCAGTTCGATACCCTTCGCGCACGCCAGCTCCTGCGCGACGCGGGCTACCCGAAGGGCGTGGACCTCGAGCTCTGGACTTCCACGACGCCGATCTACGTGCGCATCGCCGAGACGCTGCAGGGCTACCTCGCACTCGCGGGCTTCCGGATCAAGATCGTGCAGCGCGAGAGCGCCGCCGCGCGCGAAGCGGCGCGCAACGGCCAGGCTGACCTCTTCGTGAAGGACTGGTACGCCGATTATCCTGACGCCGAGAACTTCCTGTACCCGCTGCTGCACAGCGCGAACAAGGGAGTGGGTGGGAACGTCTCGTTCTACTCCAATCCGGCCTTCGACTCGCTCGTCACCGCGGCGCGGCGAGAACAGGACGAGGCGAAGCGCGTGGACATGTACAAGCGCGCTGACGCCATCGCCTTCAATGATGCGCCGATGATCTACCTCTGGTTCTACAGTGAGCTGTACGCCGTGCAGCCATGGATCCGCGGCTTCGAGCCGCCGGTGATCTTCAACGGCCAGCCGTGGACGAACGTGAGCATCGCTACGGCCAAGTCCGACTCGGCGAAGGCAAAGCCGTGACGGCGTTCATCTTCCGGCGCATCCTCCTCGCCATCCCGACCCTCGTCGGCGTACTGATGGTCGCCTTTCTGCTGCTCTACGTCGCGCCCGGGGATCCGGTGGAGGCCATGGTGGGCGAGCGCGCCGACTCTGCCACCATCGCGCGGCTGCGCGAGGAGCTTCGGCTCAATGATCCGCTCCCCGTGCAGTTCGGCCATTACGTGGCCGGCGTCGTGAAGGGCGACCTGGGGCGCTCGTACATCACCAACCGTCCGATCATCAAGGACGTCCTCGAGCGGTTCCCCAAGACTCTGCAGCTCGCCGGCGCAGCCATGCTCCTTGCCACGGTGTGCGGCGTCACGCTCGGCATCCTCAGCGCGCGCAATCCCGGCGGTATCATCGACCGCATCGGCCTCGTCATCGCCTACCTCGGGATCAGCTTCCCCGTCTACTGGGTCGGCCTGCTGCTCATCCTGCTGTTCGCCGTCACGCTGCACTGGCTTCCGCCGTCGGGCTTTGGCGGGCTGCGCTACCTCATCCTTCCGGCGTTCGCGCTCGGGATGCGCTCCATCGCCTTCCTCGCGCGCATGACCCGCTCCTCCATGCTCGACTCGCTCGGCGCGGATTACGTTCGCACCGCGCGCGCGAAGGGACTCGCTGAGCGTGTAGTGGTGTGGCGCCACGCACTGCGCAACGCGCTCATTCCCGTCATCACCGTGCTCGGGCTGGACTTCGGTTCGTATCTCACGGGCAGCATCCTCACCGAGACGGTGTTCAGCTGGCCGGGCCTCGGTCGCTACGTCGTGAACGCCATCGGGCGGCGCGACCTGCCGGCCATCCAGGGTTCGGTGCTCTTTCTCAGCGTCGTCTTCGTGCTGGTGAACCTGCTCACTGATCTCGCCTACGCGAAGGCGGATCCGCGCGTGTCCTACTCGTGAGCGCGAACGACCTCGACGCATATCAGGACGCCGCAGCGCGGACCATCAACCCGGCCCTCGGCGACGACGAGCGTCTGCTCGATGCCGCCGCCGGGCTCGCGGAAGAAGCGGGGGAAGCGTTGGCCCACGTGCGCAAGCACGTCATGCAGGGCCGTCCGCTGGATCATGACGCCTTGGCGAAGGAGCTCGGCGATGCCCTCTGGTGCCTCGCCATCGCGGCCCGCTGCATCGACGTTCCACTCAGCGAGGTGGCGCGCCGGAACGTCGCGAAGTTGAGGGAGCGACACCCGGACGGCTTCTCGACCACCTAGCGGCACGCGACGGCTTTCCGCCGAGCCCGCCAGCAGACGGAACGTCTCTTGCGCTCCACGCGGCAACCGTCCCTGCGCACCAGGCGGATCAACGCGTTGCGAGCCCGCCCGTGACTACTCTGTTCATCGTATTCCTCGTCCTCGCAGCCGCCGCTGCCATCATCGCGCAGCTGGTCTGGTTCCTGTCAGGACGCCCCGAACGGGGTCGACAGCCGCCGCCGCTCGTCGTTCCCATTCATCCGCAGTTCGTTCGACGCCTGGATGCTGCGCCGGCAGAGTCAATTGCGCCTGCACCAGCGCCCGTTGCGCTCTCCGCTCCGACGCCTTCGCTGCCGAGTCCTCAATCAGTTGTGACGGCCGTCACGCTCGAGCCGCCACCGGTGACGGAAATGAAGGCCCTCGCCGCGATGGACGCCGACAACGCGCCCGCCGAAACGGTGCGCTTCGTTCGCCCTGGCGACGAAGCACTGCAACTGCTTCCGGCCCGCTTCGAGGTCGTTTCCGGCATCACGCCGCCGCAGGTGATCCGGTTCGTGCGTGTTCCCGGCCAGCCCGCGGAGATGATCATCGGCCGCGAGGCCGCATCTTCGCCGCAGCAGGTCACGCTCACCTCGAGCACCGTCAGCCGCCGGCATGCGCGCGTCAGCTACTCCGACGGCCGCTGGCTCGTCACCAACCTTTCGCGCACGAACCCGGTCGTCGTGAATGACGAGGCGCTCGCCGAGTTCGAAGGCCCGCGTCCGCTCCTCGACGGTGACCGCATCGAGCTCGGCGACGTCGTGCTGCGATTCTGCACGAGCTGAGGCGGACCGTGATGTGCCAGCCACGCCTGGTCCCCGCGCCACGATGAACGCCGAGCCCGTGCCTGCCGCGCTCGACGCGCTGGCCGGCGAGTACGAGATCCTCCGCGAGCTGGGGCGCGGCGGAACTGCTGTCGTCTACCTCGCTCGCCATCGCGAGACGGGCGATGAGGTGGCCATCAAGCTCGTGCGCGACCAGTTCTCGCGCGACGAAGAAGCGGTGGCGCGCCTTGCGCGCGAAGCGCGCTTCGTTGCCCGGCTCCATCACCCCAACGTCGTGCCCGTGCGCGACGTGCTCGACTTCGGCGAGGCCGGCGTCGCACTCGTCATGACGCACGTGCCCGGCCACACGCTCCGGCAGATACTGCGGGACGAGGGCGCGCTCGCGCCCGATCGTGTCTCCCGCATCCTCCGCGACCTGGCCCTCGCGCTCGATGCCGCACACGCGGTGGGCATCGTGCACCGTGACGTGAAGCCGGAGAACGTCTTCATCACGGATGAGGGGCGTGCCGTCCTCGCCGACTTCGGTATCGCGCGATCGATGTCGAGCGAGGCACAGCAGCTCACCATGCACGGCGTCGCCATCGGCACGCCGGCGTACATGGCGCCGGAACAGATCGACGGCGTCGAGCTCGACGCGCGTGCCGACATCTACTCGCTCGGCCTGCTCGGCTGGGAGATGCTCACCGGCAGGCGTCCGTTCGCGGGCGAGGCACTCTACTCGGTGCTGTACCACCAGAAGCACGTGCAGGTGGAGGATCCGCGCGACGTGCGGCAGGACGTTCCCGAGGCCCTCGTCGGCGCGCTCGCCGGTGCAGTCGAAAAGGAACGTGACGCGCGCTGGCCGAGTGCGGACGCGTTCCTCGCTGCGCTCGACAGTCCCATCGCCCGGCACGAGTGGCCCGCTTCACCGGTCGCCGGTGCCGGGACGGTCCGCGTCCAGCGGCCAGTCGACGCGGTGCCGGCAGAATCGGTGGTGGCCATCGACTGGCGTGAAGCGATGGCGCCCGAGCCGGCCGCGCCACTGCGTCCGTTGTCGCGACGCTGGCTCGCGCTTGGCCTCGGGGTCGGCGGCCTTGCCGCACTCGCGCTCGGCGTCGGCGCCGTGCGCAGCTATTCGAGCACTCCGCTGACGGCCGAGCACGAGGAAGTTTCGTCAGGACAGGTGGCCCTCGCCGGTCGTGACGTGCCGCGCGCCGTGCCGATGACGGCGCCTGCCCCCGCCGCTGATTCCGCACTCCCGGCGCCGGCGTCGCCAGCGACAGCTCCTGCACGCACGGTGGCAATGATGCCGGCCAGCGCGACGGACAACGCGCCGCCGGCGGCGGCCCAGCCGGCCTCCGTGTCGGCGCCCGTATCGTCAGTCGTCTCGACGCGCGTCCGTGTCACCGTCGGCGGCCGTCACAGCTGCCTGCTCGCCGAAGACGGCCGCGCCTTCTGCTGGGGTGGCAACGACCGGGGACAGCTCGGCACCGGAGGAAGCACGCGCGTCGTCACGCCGGTGACGCCGGTGGGGAACGCACGCTTCGTGGCGCTCGCTTCCGGCATGTCACACACGTGCGGCCTCACGGCTGGTGGCCAGGCATGGTGCTGGGGCGACGACGATGCCGGACAGCTCGGCGACGGATCGGCCACGTCCCGTGATGCGCCGGCACGCGTTGCCGGCGACCACGACTTCACGTCGCTCGTCGCCGGCAGCGCCTTCTCCTGTGGACTCGACAGTAATGCCAGCGCATGGTGCTGGGGCTCGAACGCCAACGGCCAGCTTGGCGACCGGACCGCAGGCTCGCAGTCCGCTCCCGTTGCCGTCGCTGGCGGACATCGCTTCTCGACGCTCGCCGCCGGCTGGGCCTTCGCCTGCGCACTCGACGGCGATGGCCACGCCTGGTGCTGGGGAAACAACGGCTCGGGCGAGCTCGGGGACTCTTCCACAGCAACGCAGCGCGTCCCCGTCCGCGTGAGCGGCGAGCACAGCTTCACGGCGATCGCGGCTGGTAGCGCGCATGCTTGCGGCATCGCCACCGATGGAAGTGCGTGGTGCTGGGGGAGCAACTCCAATGGCCAGCTCGGCAATGGCTCGGTCGCCAGCACTGCCGTCCCCGTGCGCGTGACGTCGGCGGCGCACTTCACCTCCATCACTGCCGGTGCGGTGCACAGCTGCGCGCTCGCCACCAGCGGCGATGCGTGGTGCTGGGGAAGCAACGTCTACGGTCAGCTCGGCAATGACGGCAATACGGACAGTGCCGTGCCGGTGCGCGTCACCGGTGACCACTCGTTCGCCTCGCTGCGCGCGTTCGGATCGCACACTTGTGGTGTCACCACCTCGAGCGAGGCCTTCTGCTGGGGTTACAACCTGGACGGCCAGCTCGGCGACGGCACGCGCACGCATCGCGCGCGGCCCGTGTACGTGCAGCGACCGGGCGCGCAATGACCACCACCCGGCGTGACTCCCGACGACGGTATCATCCTGAAGCGTCCGCGTGGGGCTGGCTCGCCCTCGTGTTCGTCGTCGCCTGCGGGGGGAGCGTCACCGGCACTGACCTCGCCGCACCCGACGTCGCGGAGGTCGTCGTTGCCCCGCTCACCGCCTCCGTCGTCGTGGGGAGCACCCTGCCCCTGCAGGTTTCCCTGCGCGACGCCGCTGGTCAGGTGATCGACGGTCCCGCCGTCGTCTGGACCGTGCAGGACACGACGGTCGCCATCGTGTCGCCCACCGGCGTCGTCACGGGGCGCGCCGTCGGGAGCACGCAGGTCGCGGCGAGCGCCAACGGCCGATCCGGGCTCGCCTCGCTCACCGTACTGCCTGTGCCGGTCGCCAGCGTGAGCGTCAGCCCCGCACGCGTCGACCTTGCGCCAGGCTCGCACGCCTCGGTCACCGCGTCCACCGCCGATGCTGCTGGCAAGTCGCTCGACGGGCGCACGGTCCTCTGGGCCAGCAGCAATCCGGCTGTCGCCACCATCGACGCCACCGGCGTGATCACCGCCGTCGCGCCGGGCACGGCTACGATCACCGCGACGAGCGAGGGCGTGAGCGGCAGCGCGCTGGTGAGCGTGGCCGTGCCGCCGATTGCCACCGTGACCCTCCAGCCGCAGAGCGCCACCGTGCAGCGCGGCGCCACGCTGCAGCTCACTGCGACCGTCACCGACGCCACGGGCGCCGCAGTCACCAATCGTGCGCTCACGTGGATCTCCAGCAACCCCGGCGTCGCCGTGGTGTCGGCAACCGGCCTCGTCACGGCGGTCGCACCGGGCTCCGCGAAGGTCATCGCATCCCTCGACGACAAGGCCGACACGGCGAGCATCTCGGTCGTGGCCGTCCCGGTGGGCAGTGTCAGCGTGCAGCCGGGTACGGCCACGCTCGCCGTCGGGCAGAGCACCACCCTCACCGCTACCGTGAAGGACGCCAACGGTACGGTCGTCACCGATCGGACGGTCGCGTGGACATCGAGCAATGCACTCGTCGCCACGGTCACCCAGGCTGGTGTCGTGAAGGCGCTCGGCGCCGGCACCGCCGTCATCTCCGCGACGAGTGAAGGAAGCACCGGCAGTGCGTCAGTCAGCGTGTCGGCCTCCGTCGCCAGCATCTCGCTGCAACCCACGAGCATCACCGTGCAGCGCTACATGTCCGCGACAATCACGCCCACGCTCAAGGACGCCGGCGGCAATGCCCTCACGGGCCGCGCCATCTCGTGGACCTCGAGCGACACCACCGTGGCACAGGTCACCGCGACGGGTGTCGTCACGGGTGTTCGCATCGGCACGGCGACGGTCACCGCCACGAGCGAGGGCAAGTCCGCCAGCGCAGCGGTGCGCGTGACGACTGGCCCCGTGGATCACATCGTCATCACGCCGGGCGCCGTCACGGGCCTGCGCGCGGGCCACAGCGCGCAGCTCTCGGCTTCCGCGGTCGACGCGAATGGTGACGTGATATCGGGTTCGACGTTCACCTGGCACTCCAACAGTACGTACGTCGCCACCGTCAGCTCCACGGGCCTCGTCGTCGGCGTGCACTCCGGATCCACGACCATCACCGCGACGTATTCCGGCAAGACGGGGAGCGCGGCCGTATCGGTGCGATGACCGCGAGCTTCACCCGCTCCATTCTCGCGCTCGCCGTTCTGGGCGGCACTGCTGCTGCGCAGCGTGTCACACCGCGGGAGCCACTTCTCCAGGGTGCGCCGCCCATCGCCACGCGCGCCACCTGCGCGGCGCAGCCCACGCCACCTGCGCCCTCTGCGGACCAGCAACGCCGAGCGCGGGATTTCGCGCAACGCGGTCAGCAGTTCGCCATTCTCGGTGACCGCGCTGCCGCACGTGATCAGCTCCGCCAGGCCGCCGCGCTCGATCCCACCAACGCCGACCTCGCGTACCAGTTCGCACGCGCCGAGGAGAGCGCAGGGAGCGAGGCCGATGCGGCTCGCGCCTACTGCCGTTTCATCACCCTCGCTCCGGATGCGCCGGAAGCCGCGGAGTCGCGGGCGCGGCTCGCGCAGCTCATGCTCTCCACGCGGCACGCCGATTCACTGCGGGCGACTTCCGCGTTCGCGCGCGGTGTCGCGGCCTACACGGGCGGCCAACCCGACAGCGCCGATGCCGCGTTCTCGGCGACGATCGCCCTCGCGCCCGAGTGGGGCGTGGCGTACTACGACCGAGGCGTCGTGCGAGAAGGAATGGGACGCCGCGCCGAGGCGGCGAACGACTTCCAGCAGTACCTGCGCCTCGAGCCCGACGCGCCCTCACGCGCACAGCTGTCCACGCGCATCGCCGATCTCCAGGAGGCGCCGCTCTCTCCCGGCAAGGCGCTCGGCCTGGGACTCGTCATTCCCGGTGCGGGCCAGTTCTACACCAGGCGCCCGGTTCGCGGCGCACTCACGCTCATCGGTACCGGCGTGGCGCTCGCCTGCGGCCTGAGCGAGCGCGTCTCCAACCAGTCGGTGGAGCAGACGGCGACCGACCCATTCGGCAATCCATACACCTACACCACCACACGTCGCGTCTCCGACCACCCCTGCCGCACTCCGGGCTTGACCGCCGCCGGCGTGCTGTCGCTCGTGAGCGCCATCGACGCCTGGAGGTACGCGCGGCGCTGAGATTCAGCGCCGCGCACAGGTCAGTCGTCCTTCTGGCCGAAGAGCGGCATGTTGCTGGAGTGACCCGGCGCCACCTTCTTCTCCGGGTAGATCCAGTGCACCGCCTGGTTCACCGCCGTCGCCGCCTCACCGAAGCCACAGGCAATGAGCTTGAGCTTTCCCGGATAAGTCGTCACGTCGCCCGCCGCCCAGATTCCCGCGCGGCCCGTCTCCATTAGCTGGTTGACGACGATCTCGTCCTTGTCCAGCGAGAGTCCCCATTCGACGATCGGCCCGATGTCGCTCACGAAGCCGAGCATCGGCAGCACCACGTCCGCCTCGATCTCCGTCGTCGTCTTCGCCTTCACGTCGCGCAGCACGATGTGACTGAACTGCTCGTTCCCCAATCGGCAGACGACGTCGTTCAGTTCGTGGAACGTGTAGAGCGCCGCACGACCGGCCGAGACGTCGGCGTGGAACTGCTCCACCGTCGCACCGTGTGCGCGGAAGCGGTCGCTTCGGTGCACGAGCGACACGTGCGTCGCTACTCCGGAGAGCTGTGTCGCCCAGTCGAACGCGGAATCGCCGCCGCCGACGATCACCACGCGCCGGCCAGCGAACTCCTTCGGATCGGTGACGACGTCGAAAATCCCGCGCCCGTACCACGGCTCGGCGCACGCCTGTGGCAGACGGCGCGGCGAGAAGGCGCCGATCCCCGCGGCGATGACGATCGCCTTCGTCGGATAGTCCCCCTTCTCGGTGTGCAGCACGAACTCTCCGTCGTGGTGCTCGAGCCCGGTCACCCGTTGGCCAAGGTGGATCGGCTCGTTGAATCGCCCGGCCTGCACGACGAGCTGCTTCACGAGGTCCCGCGCCAGCACCTGCGGATAGCCGGCCACGTCGAAGATGTATTTCTCCGGGTAGAGCGCGGCGAGCTGCCCGCCAGCCTCTGGCAGCGCGTCGACGATCTGAGCCGAGGCGCCGCGCATGCCGGCGTAGAAGAGGGCGAAGAGGCCAGCCGGCCCGCCGCCGATGATCGTGATGTCCTTGAGGGGGTGTTCCATGGGAGGCAAAATAAGCTAGTCGGGGCGCGCCGCGTGGAACGCGGCGCTGTCCGGGCGCCTGGCCCGTCGCTGCGCTCGGGCCTGCGCTGTCAGGGTGCGCGCTGCGCGCGCTTTCGGGGAACGGCACACCCATCCTGCAAAACGCTCCACCCCAACGCCCTGCCGACAGGCGCGCGCCCGCGCGCCGCCCCGACAGCAAGCGAAGGCGGCGTAGCCGCCGCGCAGCGCCCGGACTAGCGGTCAGTGCGGCGTAGCCGCCGCGCCGCGCCCCGACTAGCTCCCCGATCTCCACCCCGTCCTATATTCCCTCTCGATGAAGATCTATACCAAGACCGGCGACGCAGGCTCTACCGGGCTCTTCGGCGGCGGGCGCGTGCCCAAGGACGACGCCCGCGTCGAGGCGTACGGCGACGTGGATGAGCTGAACGCCGTCCTCGGTGTGGCGCGCGCCGTCGAGCCGATGCCGCGTATAGATGAAGTGCTGGTCCCCATCCAGCGCGACCTCTTCGCCATCGGTGCGTTGCTCGCCACGCCCGATCGCGAGAAGATGGCGCAGCACCTCGAGAAGGCACGCATCGACGACGCGCGCATCCGGGCCCTCGAGCACGCCATCGACGACGCCGACGCCGAGCTCGAGCCCCTGCGCTCCTTCATCCTTCCCGGCGGCTCGCCAAAGGCGGCCGCGCTCCACGTTGCGCGCACCGTCTGCCGCCGCGCCGAGCGCCACGTCGTACACCTCCAGCATGAGGTCGAGCTCCCAGCGCTCGCCGTCATCTACCTGAACCGGCTTTCCGACCTCCTGTTCACGCTCGCGCGACTCGCCAACCGTCGGGCCGGCACCGGCGAAGTCACCTGGTAGCATGACCGCTCCATCCCTGCGGGAGCGGTCGCGTGTCGTCGACGCGGGCTCCTACCGCGTATTGGTCGGAGCCGGACTCCGCCACGAGTTCGCCAGGCACATTGCCGAGGCGGCGCCCGCGCATCGCTACGCGGTCATCACCGACAGCCACGTCAGGCCTCTCTACGCCGAAACGCTCCTCGCAGCGCTCGCACCGCTCGGCGCTACTTCGCTGCACGTCGTCGCTGCCGGCGAGAGCCACAAGACCCGCGATGAGTGGGCTCGTCTCACCGACGAGATGCTCGACGCCGGCTGCGGTCGTGACACGACGGTCGTCGCCCTCGGCGGCGGCGTGGTCGGCGATCTGGCGGGGTTCGTCGCTGCCACCTTCATGCGCGGCGTTCAGGTGGTGCAGTGTCCCACCTCTCTCCTCGCCATGATCGACGCCTCCATCGGCGGCAAGACGGGCGTGGACACCGTGGCAGGCAAGAACCTCGTCGGCGCCTTTCATCCGCCGGCCGTCGTCCTCGCTGACGTCGAGACGCTGCGCACCCTGCCCGAGGGGCACCGCCGCGCTGGACTCGCCGAGGCCGTCAAGCACGGCGTCGTGGCCGATGCCGGCTACTTCGAGCGGCTCGCCGCCGACCTTCCCGCTCTCGTTGCCGGCGAGCTGGCCGCCACGCTGGAGTGCGTGACCCGGAGCGTGGAGATCAAGTCAGAAGTCGTGACCAGCGACACACATGAGCGCGGCCGGCGCAAGATTCTCAACTTCGGGCACACCCTTGGCCATGCGGTCGAGCAGGTGAGCGGCTATGCGCTGCTCCATGGCGAAGCCGTCGCCATCGGCATGGTGCT
The DNA here is from genome assembly GCA_035718985.1 of Gemmatimonadaceae bacterium. Lineage (GTDB taxonomy): Bacteria > Gemmatimonadota > Gemmatimonadetes > Gemmatimonadales > Gemmatimonadaceae > AG11. The sequence continues at coordinate 1,894 of DASTGQ010000608.1, read as the reverse complement.
GGAGGCGCGACTCGCCGAGCGCATGGGAGTCGCCGAGCGCGGCACGGCGGAGACTGTCGAGCGGGTGGTGTCGCGCGTCGGCCTGCCGACGCGGGCGCCTGCGTCGCTGGGGAACGCGGAGATCCTCCGTGCCACGAAGCTCGACAAGAAGGCGCGCGCAGGGATGGTCGAATACGCATTGCCCGCGCGTATCGGCGCCATGGCGGGCAGCGATCGTGGCTGGGCGATAGGGGTCGGCGATGCACTGGTGATGGCCGTGCTCGAGGCGCGCGCGTGAGCATCAGCACGCCGGTGTACTCCCCGGTCGTCGAGCGCCCATTGGCGCCGGCGGTTCCCGAGCTGGCGCCATTCATCGGCAACGGCCGACCGCCCAAGCTGCCACGTCGCCGACTAGGCAGGTACGCCACGGCGACGTTCGTGCTGGTGATCGCGGTGACGATCTGCGCCGGCGGCCTCCGGTTCGTGCAAGGACTTCAGCCCGCCGTGCCATTGCAGCTCGCGCCCGCCGTGGTCTACGCGCCGATCACCTTCGAGCCCGCCGTGGTGTACGCGACACCGCCCGTGGTCGTCGTGAAGGCGGGCGCAAAGGAGGGCGCGAAGGCAAAGGCGGCGAAAGGGCATCGCGCCGCGAAGCTCGGCGAGCCGGTGGAAGTGGCGCTCACTGCGTACTGCCTGAACGGCCTCACGCGCCGCGATCACTACACGCGCCAGGGAATCGTCGCGGCCGACCCGAAGGTGTTCCCGCTCGGGCGCTATGTGGAGATCTATGTGGGGCGCGACTACTACGGTCGCTTCCTCGTGGACGACACCGGACGCGCCATCAAGGGTAACATTCTCGACATCTGGACCCCCACCTGTCGTGAGGCGCGGCTGTTCGGGCGGACGAAGGGGACGGCGGTACTGGTGCCGAGGCCGCGCGGGGCGAATGAAGACACACTGACGACGGGACGCCTCGGCGGAGCGAATCGCAGGAACTAGCGAACTTCCCGCGAATCCATGTCTGGGGGCGGCTCCATGCGCCGCTGGTCCCGTCCTTGCCCCGATGTCTCGCCGACCTCATCGGACGGCGACCATGTCCTCCTTCAGTACCTACCTGATCGGCTTCATCATCCTGATCGTCGGGCTGGCCATCGCGGCCTACCTGCTCAATGTCCCGGCTATGTGGATCGCGGTCGGCGTCATCGTCCTGATCGGCATCGGGGTGCTCAGTGCAACCAGCCGCACGAAGATGAAGGACCCGCCGGCGCCTCCGCCGGGCGGCGGCCCGAGCGCCTGAGCGCCTCAGCGGGCTCGACGGCAAGAAGGGCGGGGACGACAGCTAACTGTCGTCCCCGCTTTGTTTTACATGACATTGCAACCATCCTGGCGGCCTCGACGACCGGTCATCCTGCCCGCATCGGTCAGGATTTCCACCACGCCGGATTCTCTGTCGGTAAGTCGTTGCCAACAATGCACTTACAGGCCTCACAAATCTGCGATGGCGGACATTCTGGCAAATTGACTGTTGACGGTTTTTTCCCTCGGCATTACTGTGGCCGTCCGCTGACTCGCGCGGGCGACGCCGCTCCGGAGTGTGGCGCTGCTCGACTTCCTTCCGGCTCAGGCAAGGGGCGTGTATGGAGCAAGCGACCGAGACCAGGTCCAGGGGCTACTTCCGTTCGTCTCCCTCCACCGCGTTCGACCAGTACCTCCAGGACATCCAGAAGCTCCCCCTCATCAGCGACGCCGCCGAGGAAAGACGGCTCGCCCGCCTTGCGCAGAAAGGGGATGAGGCCGCCGCCGAGCGACTCGTCACGGCGAACCTCCGCTTCGTGATCTCCTACGTGAAGAAGTACCAGGGACACGGGCTCGACCTCTCCGAGCTCGTGGCGATTGGAAACGAGGGGCTCCTCAA
>DASTGQ010000607.1:0-3302 GCA_035718985.1 Gemmatimonadaceae bacterium | reverse complement strand
CTACGCCGGTCCGCCTTCGTCATGACTCCTCACTCTTCACTCCTCACCGCCCACCGCCTCCAACGTCACCAGTGCCGCAGATTCCCCGCGCCCAGCGCGATATCCGCCATGCGCTCGACGACGGCCGAGACCTGTTCGTCGGAGAGCTTGTCCCCCGCAGCGCGCAGGCGCTCGCGCAGGCGCGCGATGAGGTCGCGGCGACGGCGCTGCACCGACTGCTCGGCGTCCTCGAAGAGATCCCAGTCGTCGTTCATTGGCGTTGTCACGCGTTGGCCGAGCGGCGTCTGGGGGTGGAGGGGAGCGCGATCTGCTCGAAGTAGCTCAGCTCCACGACCGCCATCTGCGTCGAGAGCGCCAGCAGTTCCGAATCGGGCATGTGGGCACACACCGGCCGGATCCGGTGGAGGATGTCGAGGGCGAGCGCTCGAGCGCGGTTCGAGACCGCGGGTTCGAGGGTCTCTTCCGCGGTGGTGGCGTTCGGCAGATCGGGCATTCGGGGCCAGCTCCCAGCGTCGGGCGATGTCGAGGTCCGTGTCTGTACCGGACGCGACAGCCCTCGAGACGTCACATGAACGGCCCGAGGGGCGAGCGGGTGGTGGCTTCGGCTAGCGGATTCGACGTCGCACGGCCGCCAGGGCGACGAGCCCGGTGGCGAACAGCACCATGGTCGCTGGCTCGGGGACCGTGGTCGGCGGGGTCACGGGCGGCGTGACCGGCGGTGTCGGTGGTGTCACCGGCGGGGTAGGCGGGGTAGGCGGGGTAGGCGTGCCGCTCGAGCCGTGGTCCAGGTTGTTGAGGAGCACCGCGCCGCCGAGCAGACCGAAGAGCGGTATCCACGGGACGGCCGGTCCCCCTCCTACCGTCGGGGCGCGCTCGGCGAGCATCACGGGCGTTCCCGCCTCGTTGCGGATCAGGTGAATGACGACCGGCTGCGCGACCACCTCGGTCTTGTTGCCGGGCACCACACGTGGGGCTGGCGCTTCGGCCGGGGTGGTGTTCTTCTTGACGGGAATTGCCATCTCGCTGCGAGCGCGGACCGGCTGCTGTGCAAAGGCGGGTCCCCCGATCGCGGCGGCGGCGACCGCGACTCCGACTGCGTAGCGAAGCGACTGCATCCTGCTCGACTCGAGACGTCTCACGCACAACTCCCGGCAACGGCATGACTTCGTTCAGCATGTACTTCCGCACGCTTCCAATGCGCGAACTGTGCCATATCGGGCTTAGACCGACGAAGAGATTGCTGCGTTTTCTGCCGGCGCACTCAGCCTTAACGACCAACCGCACGACGACCACGCGAGGGACGTGAGATGAAGGGGGACGGGTTCGAACTGGAGCTGCGCGGTGGCCCGCTCGCCGGAGGCAGCGCACGCGTGCGTGACACTGAAGTACGCATTGCGGTCGTACGCGAAGGCGGCCGACTGCACCTTCGCAACGAGGATGCGGGCGCGGGCGGTGACCTTCCGGGGCGGCGGATCGGTGAATACGGCTTCAGTCACCGCGAAGAAGCGCTGGTGTGGTTCCCCGCCCCGCGCTGATCGCGAATTCGCTACTCCGCGACGTCGCCGTGCGCGTCCGGCGCCGGCAGCGGCGACCAGAAGCGCATTCGCTCCTCCACCGGCAGCCGACGCCGAAGCGCGGCGCTCCGACGCAGCGCTTGCCGGTAACGGTCGTACAGCAGCGCATGCCGACCCCAGAAGGCGCCCGGTACTTCCATCAGCGCTCGCATCAGGTCGCCCCTGAAGTGCGCAGCGCGCACCAGCGGATCGCGCTCCACCCGTGCGAGCGCGATCGGCACGACGGACGACAGGTGTCGGCCACGAATCAGCGCTGCGAGGACCTCGACGAGCGACGAGCCAATGTCCGGGCCCTGCGCTTCGCGTTCGTCGCGCGCCGAGCCCCGGTCGCGCTGACCTTCGCCGCTCATGCGGCATCGCCTCCATCCTGACGTGTCGGAGCGATTGCGAAATCGGCGAGCAGGGGCGGCATCGAGTCCGACTCGGCCTGTGCGAGGGCGCCGCCCACCGCGTGCGCGGCGGCGATGGCAACGCCTTCGCTCGCATACGACGGGAGCACGAGCTCGATGCCGAACGTGAGATCATACGCTCGGCGTTGCGGCCGGATGAGTCGCGCGATGGGCGACGTGCCATCGGCGAACCACTCGTACGCCCCGTCGTGGACGAGTCGGAGGGTGCCGAACGACGGTTGGTAGTTCGGCCAGCCTGGATACTGCCGGCGCAGCACGCCGTGGAGCGCGCGCCACGCCGTCGAGGCACCGATCATTGCCTCCGCTTCGGTAGCGAAGCCGCGGAAGCCGATGGCGCGTCCGTTGATCCAGCCGACGTGAAGGTTGCTGTCGTTCTCGAGGCGATAGCGATTGTCGCCGTCACTCAACACTCTCAGCATGGTCGTCTCCGTTGCCGTGGTGCGGAGCCGCGCGCAGCGGCCCGGCGATGATGATCGTCGGGGTCGGACGTCCCGGATGGATGGCACATCCGGAAAGACAAACCGCCCCGTGTGCGAGGTGCGCAGACGGGGCGGAGTCAGCGACGCGGAAGGGCGTCGGATAGCTCGACCGGCCCGGCTATCCGCTGATGAGCGAAGAGGTCGGGCGTCTGCGCGAGTCGGAGGTCGTCGCCGAACCGGAGCGGGCGCGAAGTACGCGCACGAAGCCGATCCGGGACGCGACGTCCCGTGTTTCCGACACCCGGGTTCGGTGCATGGCACGCGTGGCGAAGCGCGGCCGCACGCGGTCGGTGGCGCTGGTGACCACCGAGCGACCGGTCCACGAGCGCGCGCTGTCGCCTGCCGTCCGCGAGGACGGACGGCTCATGAAGCGGGCAGCGATATTCACGGCGCTCGGAACGGTCATGGTTCGTAACCTAGCCCTGCCCGCAGTGGAGTCAACCGTTGCTGTCGGGCGACACCGCGTACGTAATGGTGCGCTCGCGCTCATCTCCGTCCGAGGGTCACCGTGACGACGTGGTGCACGCCGTCATCGATCAGACGGACGTCACCATCGGCAGCCGCCGCGCCATCCACGACCACGGCTCGCGCGCCGGTGGAGAGGCCGAGCGGATTGCGGACGGTGATCCGGTAGTCCGTCGATCCGAATCGGTAGGCGATCTCGTACTCGCTCCACGACGGTGGGATGCACGGCTCGATGGAGAGCCGGTCGCCGCGCCTGACGAAACCCAGCATCCCCTCGAGCGCCACGCGATAGCTCCAGCTCGCCGAACCGGTATACCACGTCCATCCGCCGCGACCGAGGTGCCGCGCTGCGCTGTAGACGTCGGCGCACACGG
>DASTGQ010000606.1:0-4002 GCA_035718985.1 Gemmatimonadaceae bacterium | reverse complement strand
TGACGTTGAGCTTCGAGCGATCGACTTCGCCGAGCGGCTCGCTGAAGCCGGCGCGTTCGGCCCACGCGCGACTCTCGAAGCCGTGCAGGTTGCAGAGCACCTGCGCGGCGAAGGCTTCGTGCATCTCGATGAGGTCCATGTCGCCGAGCGAGAGGCCGGCGCGCTGGAGGGCGACGGGTGCGGCGAGCACGGGCCCCATGAGCAGCTGCTCGCCGGGGTCGAGCGCAGCGTAGGCGTAGCTGCGGATGTACGCCATCGGCTGGTAGCCGAGCGAGCGCGCGCGCTCCTCACTCATGAGGAGCACGGCGCTCGCGCCGTCCGTGAGGGGCGAGGAGTTGCCGGCCGTGACCGTGCCGTACTTGCGGTCGAAGACCGGCTTGAGCGACTTGAGCTTGTCCATCGTGGAGTCGGCGCGAATGCCGTTGTCGCTCGTCATCGGGTCGAAGCTGGGGGGCACGTAGACCGGGACGATCTCCGCGGTGAGCCGCCCGTCCTCGGTGCCGGCGGCGGCCAGGCGGTGCGAGCGCAGCGCGAAGTGATCCTGGTCGGCGCGCGGGATGCCGTTGATCTTCGCCATCTTCTCCGCGGACTCGCCCATCGTCTCGCCGGTGGACGGTTCGGCGATGGCCGGCGTGATGGGGACGAGGTCGCGCGGTCGCACCCTGGCCAGCGCCTTGACGCGCGCTCCGAACGACTTGGCGCGCGATGCAGCGACGAGTGCCTCGCTCATGCCGCGCGAATGCAGGATGGGCACGTTGGAGAGCGACTCCGCGCCGCCGGCGATGACGACGTCAGCGTGGCCGAGCACGATCTGGTCGGCGGCGTCGGTGATGGCCTGGTTCGCCGAGGCGCAGGCGCGGCTCACGGTGAACGCCTGTACGCCTTTCGGCAGGAGTGGCAGGAGCGAGACTTCGCGCGCGATGTTGGGCGCGATGACCGAAGGCACGACAGTGCCGTATACGACGGCCTCCACCAGCTTGCCATCCACGCCGCTGCGCTGAATGAGCTCGGCGACGCAGCGCTTGCCGAGGTCGATGGCAGAGAGCGCCTTCAACGTCGTGCCGGCGCGCGCGAACGGGGTGCGCAGGCCAGCGACGATGGCGACGCGGCGGCCCGGAGTTCCGAGTGTGGGCATGGCCTGAAGCTATGCGTGGATTAGCTTGTCGGGAGTGCCCGCGCCCACCACGCCACCCGTCGCCCGACGGGCCGCCCTCGATGCGCTCGCGCGCGAGCCCTTCGACGTGCTCGTCGTGGGGGGCGGCATCACGGGGGCTGGTGTCGCACGTGACGCGGCGATGCGCGGGCTGCGCACCGCGCTCGTGGAGAAGGACGATTTCGCCAGCGGGACGTCGAGCCGCTCGTCGCGACTCGTGCATGGAGGCGTGCGTTACCTCGAACATGGCGAGCTGCGTCTCGTGTTCGAGGCGAGCCAGGAGCGCCGGACGCTGCAGCGCATCGCACCGCACCTCGTGCGCCCACTCGCGTTCACATGGCCGGTGTACGCCGGCGCGCGCATTGCGCGCTGGAAGCTGGGCGCCGGCCTCGCGATGTACGACCTGCTGGCGGCGTTCCGCAACGTGGCGCGCCACGAGCGATTGAGCGCCGACGGCGTGATGCGCCGCGAACCGCGATTGCTGAGTGACAAGCTGCGCGGCGGCGCCCGCTACTGGGATGCGCTCACCGACGATGCGCGACTCACGCTGGCCACCATCCGCTCGGCCATCGCGGCGGGGGCGACGGTGGTGAACCATGCGCGCCTCACCGCGCTCGTGCAGGAGGGTCCCCGCGTTGCCGGTGCAACGGTGTCGGATCAGCTCACGGGCGACGAGATGGACGTGGCGGCGCGAGTAGTGGTGAATGCCACGGGCCCGTGGAGCGACGACACCGAGCGCCTCGCGGGAAGCACGGCGACGGCGGTACACGGCAGCAAGGGCGTCCACGTCATCGTGCCACGGAGCCGCATCGGCAACGAGTCAGCGCTCACGCTGCTGGCGCCCCACGACGGCCGCGTGTTCTTCGTGCTGCCGGCGGGGGACTTCGCCATCGTCGGCACCACCGACACGTACGAGCCGGTGAGCCCGGACGCGGTGCGCGCGACGCGCGCCGATGTCGCGTACCTGCTGGAGGCGGCGAACCATTTCTTTCCCGAAGCGACCCTCGCGAGCAGCGACGTGATCACGGCGTGGGCTGGCCTCCGTCCGCTCGTGGCGACTGGCGAGGGGGGTGACGATCCGGGCGGCGTGTCGCGCGAGCATGCGGTGAGCGAGCGCGTGCCGGGCCTCGTGCGCATCACCGGCGGCAAGCTCACGACCTACCGGGTCATGGCGCGTGACACGGTGGACGCAGTGCAGCGTTCGCTCGGCGCGCGGGTCACGCCGACACGCACGGCGGACTCGCCGCTCGCCGGCGGGGGACTCGCCGATCCTCTCAAGGCGATCGGCGCCGCGGCCGTGCTCACGCGCGACGTCGCCATGGCCGCGAGGCTGGTGCACGCGCATGGCGACGAGTGGCGCGAGGTCTGGGCGCTCGCGGAACGGGAGCCAGCGCTGGCGGAGCGGATCGAGCCCTCGCGGCCGTACGTGATGGCCGAGCTCCGCTGGGCCGTCGAGCACGAGCTGGCGTTCACGCTGGCCGACCTGCTCGTGCGGCGCGTCCCGGTTGCGTTCGAGACGCGGGATCACGGGCGCGCAGCCGCGAAGCGAGCAGCGCCCTTCGTGGCCGCCTGGCTCGGGTGGAATGACGGTCAGGTCGCCGAAGAGCTGGAGCGCTACGACGGCGAGGTGGAGCGGCTGTTCCGGATCGAGGACTGACGCCGGCCGGCTACACTTCGTCCGGCTGCAGGTCGTGGATGGTCCGCAGCTCCGTGACCTTCAGCTGCCGGGTCATGGTGGGCAGCTTGAGGAACGCGACCTCGCCGACCGCCTTGCCGAGCAGCGCGCGGCCGATGGGCGATGACATCGTCACGTGTCCTTCCTCGAACTCCACGGCGTCACCGAAGACGAGGTGATAGGTCTCCTCGAGGCCGCTCTTCTCGTCCTTCACGACGACGACGGACCCGAGCCCGACGCGGCCGCGCGGGATCTGGGTGACGTCGATGGACGACAGCTTGCTGAGCCGTTCGCGAAGCTGGCCGAGGCGGGCGCGGACGAACTGCTGGCGCTCGAGGGCGGCCTTGTATTCGCTGTTCTCACGAAGGTCGCCCATCTCCACCGCCTTCCGGATTTCGGCGGGGAGCGTGACGTTGAGCTCGTACTGGAGCTTCTCGACTTCTTCTCCGAGCTTTGACTTGAGCGCTTCGATCATGAGAGCACTGCACCGCTGGGCACGTAAAAAAGGGAGCGCCCGGCCGAGAGCCGGGCGCCGCGTTCATTCATTCTATCGTGCTTGGCGCGGCGGGGCAATTCCGGGCGGTTCCCCGTGAGCCTGCGCGTCGAGGTGATCGAACCGGGCGTGACGCGCCTGCACATGCGGTCATGGCAGGGCCGGCTCGCCGGCTACGAGGTGAGCGCGTACGTGATGGGCGGCGTGCTGGTGGATACCGGGGCGCCGCGCGGCTGGCGCGATCTGCAGCCGGCGATGCGCCAGCTCGGTGTGCGCGGCGCGATCATCACTCACCTGCATGAGGACCACGCGGGCAACGCCGCCGAGCTCGCCGTGATGGGCGTGCCACTCCTGATGCATCCGTCCGCCGAGGCGGCGTTGCGCCATCCAGAGCGAATCGGGCTCTATCGCCGGATCGTGTGGGGCACGCCGCGCGCGCTCACCGGCTCCGTCCGCTCGTTCGATCCCGCGCCGCTCGAGGTGCCCCACCTGCCTGGCCACACGGAGGAGCACCTCGCGGTGTGGGAGGAGGAACGCCGCATCCTTGCCGGCGGTGATCTCTTTCTCGGCGTGAAGGTGCGCGTGGCGCACGGCGGCGAGTCGCCGCAGCGGCTGGTGGAGAGCCTTCGCACCGCGGAAGCACTCTCGCCGCGCCTGCTGCTGGACGCACATCGCGGCGCG